>DATBXT010000237.1:0-3269 GCA_036514115.1 Gemmatimonadaceae bacterium | reverse complement strand
TCCCGACGGATGCGGAAGCGGTATCGCGACAGCCCGACCGACGCCGTAATCCACGGAATGGCTGGTCCCGACCAGCTCGTTTAAAGGCAGCTTGGGCAGAAATCGTTCGATCGCCAATCGTCCGACGGGAATGATTACAGCCGGTCGAATGATCCGCAGCTCTGTGTCCAGCCAGTCGGCGCACCGAGCCTGTTCTTCACGAGTGGGAACGCGATCTCCCCGCCCGCTGGGATGGGCGCCAGGGAAGCAGCGCGTGATCGCTGAGATGTAGATCAGATCTCGAGCGGAGCTCTCGTCGAGACCCGCCCGCGCCAGCCACCGGAAAAGCGTTCGACCGGCACGCCCCGAGAACGGTACCCCACCCTCGGCTTCCACTTTTCCAGGCGCCTGACCGACGAGCATCGCCCGCGGACTCTTCGCGCCCGAAACGATCGGCCGGATGCCGTCGCCGAGACTGCACCGTCGACACCGAAGGAGCGCGTCGCGGTGAACGTCGAGGTCGGATATCGGCACTTCAGATTTTCTGACGGATTGCAGGACGGCCATCCCCTTTCTACCCTGCCTGGGTCACCAGGTCCCTCATCCGGGATTCGTCCAGCTCGTCCCAATCGCCTTCGTTGTCGGGCATCTGCGTTCGGAACTTCACGGAGCCATGTCCGCCCTCGCCGCCCGACGATACCGATGTGATGCGCGCATGCACCTCGTCGACGCCCGTCCGGCTAATTATTTCCTGCACGTTACTCTCACGAACTCCGCCGCCGGCCATAACCCGCAGGCGTCCCTCTGCCTGATCGACGAGCGCGCCAATCCGGGACGCGCCCTCCAGAGCGGTGTTCGCGCCGCCCGCTGTGAGAACCCTCGCCACGCCGAGGTCGATCAGCTCGGCGAGCGCATCCCGTGAATTCGTTACCTGATCGAATGCGCGGTGGAAGGTCACCGGCAAATCCTCTGCAACTCGCACCAGCTGTCGCGTGCGGGTGCCGTCGATTTTGCCGTTATCAGCCAACGCACCGAAGACAACGCCGTGGGCACCGAGCGATCTCGCGATCTCGACGTCGCGAAGCATTACGTCGCGCTCCGCGGCCGTGTAAACGAATCCGCCTCCACGCGGCCGGATCATGACGAAGATTGGAAGGCGGCATCGCTCGGTTACGATTTCGATCAATCCAGCGCTTGGTGTCGTGCCTCCGTCGTTGAGGCTCGCGCAAAGCTCAATGCGGCGAGCGCCGGCGCGTTCCGCGCGCAGCGCTGATTCCAGCGTGTCGACTGCCGATTCGACGAGCGCCACTCAACGCCGGTGAGCAGGACGGGTAGGACATTTCATTCTGCCGCTGCTCCGCTTGAGGAAGTACGACGGTCTCGCGATCTCGCCAACAGCCACGCTGTAACCAACAACACCGGCGGGCCGAACAACCAGCCCAGCGCGAGGCTCGTAATGTCCGCGTGCAAGGCGATAGAGGTCTTACCGGATAATCCGGCCAGGACGAGCCCCGCCAGAACCATTCCAAGGGCCGCCAAAACTGGCGCCCCGACGAGCCAGAGCACGCACGCCCATACGATCTTTCGGGTGGGCCATTGGCTCAGACTCCGCAGCCTAGCCAACCTCAGGGTAGCGCAAAGGCGACATAGGAGTCACCGGATTTGGTTCCGAGTTTACCCCCGCCGGCAGCGATGACGACATACTGTTTGCCGCGGACCGAGTACGTACACGGCGTCGCGTAACCCGCGGCAGGAAGCGTTGCCTCCCACAGCACCTTACCGGTTTTCTTATCGAGCGCGCGGAATTTCTCGTCCTGTGTCGCGCCGATGAAAACGAGGCCGCCGGCGGTAACGATAGGCCCACCGTATTGCTCCGTTCCCGTGACGGGCTTGCCCTTCGCCGTCAGCTCGCGGTGCTCGCCAAGAGGAATTCGATATTCATACGAGCCGGTATTGAGGTCGATCGCGCTGATTGTCCCCCACGGAGGTTTGATGGCCGGATATCCGGAGGAGTCTCTCCACCGCTCGTAACCAACAAAGTCGTAGGGAGCCTTGGTCGTTTGTACACGCTCTCCACTCGAGGACGCGCGCGCACCGTTAGCGCCGGCTTGCACGGGCGGTGCTGGCCGGCCGAGCAAATAAGCGATTACAGCTTGCTTTTCAGTTTCTGGCAAATCGGCGAACGACGGCATGAACCCGCGACCGTGATCGATGATCTGATGGATCTGGGTGTCGGATAACCGCGACGCTACCGACGTCAGCGAGGGATTGCGGTCCCGTCCTTTGCGATCCGTTCCGTGACAAGCTGCGCAGGTGGCCGCGTAAACCGCTTCACCGCTTCGCTGCGCCGCCGAACCCCGCGCAGTTATTTGACTCGGCTTCATGCCCAATATCCATGGAACGTCGCTCGCGTTTACGTAGATGATTCCCGTCTCGGGATCTACCGCAGCGCCGCCCCATTCGCCGCCGCCGTCGAAGCCAGGGAGAAGCACGGTCCCTTCGATGCTCGGAGGCGCGAACCGATCGTAAGTGCGAAGCTTCCGAAACCGTTCGACCACAGCCGCATGCGCGCGCGGGCTCAATTCTGCCAGATCCGAGTCCGCCATCCATGTTCGCGCGAACGGCTGCGGTAGCCGCGGAATCGGTTGACTCGGCCACGCGACCTCTCCGGCCAGATCCGACGAAGGCACGCGAATCTCGTCGATTGGGAAGAGCGGAGCCCCGGTCTGGCGGTCGAACAGAAACACATAGCCGCTCTTGCTGATCTGCGCGACGGCGTCAATATGTCGCCCGTCGCGGGTCACTCGAACCAGATTCGGCGCGGCAGGCAGATCACGGTCCCATAAATCGTGATGCACAGTCTGGAAATGCCAAATGCGCTTGCCCGTTCTGGCATCCAGCGCGAGCAAGGTGTTGGCAAAAAGATTTGCTCCGACTCGATTGCCGCCATAGAAGTCGGGCGTCGCCGAACCGGTCGGGATGTAAACGATTCCGCGTCCGACATCGACGCTCATGCCCGGCCACGAATTCGCTCCGCCCGCCGTTTTCCACGCGTTGGCAGGCCATGTCTCGTACCCGAACTCTCCAGGATGCGGGATAGTGTGAAACGTCCAGCGAATCTGCCCGGTGTGTACGTCGAAAGCGCGAAGGTCTCCGGGCGCCGAACCTTCCTCTTCACCGACGCGGATGCCCTGAATCAGCAGATCTTCGAAGATCACACCGGGGCTCGTCGCGACAACGTAGGAATTGTCGACGTCGCGGCTGAGACCAGCGGCGAGATCTATCCAGCC
>DATBXT010000236.1:0-22462 GCA_036514115.1 Gemmatimonadaceae bacterium | reverse complement strand
CGCGCGCACGGCCAGCAATATCAGGCACGCAGCCAGTTCTTCCCGCAAATCGGCGGTACCGCCTCGTACACCCGCACCCTCGCGTCGCAGTTTTCGAGCGTTGGCGGCAGTACTCCACCTGTAGATACGACGAAGCCTGCGCCACCGCCCGCACCATGCGATCAGTACCTGCGCGATCCGACAGCCACCACCGACGAGCGGCTGGCCGGTCTCGAGGATGCCAATCGCTGCGCCCTTGGAGGGAATCCGTTCTCCTCCTTTGGCAGCCTCGGCTTCGGCGCCAAGAATCAATACAACCTCGGCCTCTCGTTCGCCCAGAACCTGTTCGCCGGCGGGCGCATCGTGGCGCAGAATGAAGTCGCCACCGCTGCAAGGCACTCCGCCGACATCGAGCTCACTGCGCAGGATGCCCAGCTGAAGCTGGACATAACCCAGGCTTACTTCGATGCCGCGCTTCAGGATCGCCTGGTGGCACTGGCCGAATCGTCCGCGGTTCAGACGAACAAAGTGCTGGCGCAGACCCAGCTCGCGCGTAACGTCGGCAACGTCTCCGAGTTCGATCTGCTGCGCGCTCAGGTATCGAGCGCAAACCAGCTGCCGGTCGTCATTCGGCGGCGCGCCGACCGCGAGTCGGCGTACCTCCTTCTCAAGCAGCTGCTCAACATGCCGCTCGATGCGACGCTGGAGTTGACCACCGTGGTCGACGACTCGGCTTCGACCAACGCGGCGCTCGCCAGCATCGGCGTCGAGGCCGACACCGCCGCTGCAAACAGAGCCACGGTGCGACAGGGCGCCGAGGCGATTGCGGTTCAGCGTGGACTGCTGCGTGTTGCAAAGGGCCAGCGGTTGCCATCGGTCTCGCTCATTTCTCAGTACGGCAAAGTCGCGTTCCCATTGACGAATTTCCCCGGCGGCGGCGATTTCCGCACCAACTGGACTGTCGGTGTCGCCGCGGCAATTCCGATTTTCACTGGCGGCAGGCTCAAAGGTGATCAGCTCGTGGCGGAAGCGAATCTCCACGAGGCAGAGGCGCGCTACGACCAGCTACGGGAGTTCGCCGCGCTCGACGCCCGCGTGACGATCAACGACCTGCTCGAGGCTCGCGCCGCGTGGGAAGCGAGTCAGGGCACCGCGTCGCAGGCAGCTCGCGCGTACTCGATTGCGGAAGTCCGCTATCGGGAAGGCCTGTCGACGCAGCTCGAGCTGAACGACTCGCGGATATTGCTCGAGCAGTCCGTTGCAAACCGGGCACTGGCAGCGAGAAATCTGCAGGTAGCGCGCGTCAAGCTGGCGCTGCTGCCGAATCTGCCGCTGTTGAGGAATAACGCGAGTCAGGCGCAGGCATCGGCACAGTCGCTGGCGCAGCCGACGAGTGCACCATCAGCGGCAACACCATCGCAAGGAATCCAGAGCGGAGCACAGGGGGCGGCCGCATCAGGCCAGGCCCAGGCTCAGCCAGGCATACCAACACCGTAATCGCGACGACAACTCATATGACGAAACCCAGCACAAAGACTTACAAGATTGGTGGCGGCATCCTGGTCGGCCTGCTTGTCCTGTTCGCGATCTTCTCGCGCAGCAAGGGAGACAACGCGTCTGCCGCTGAAACCACGAAAACGGAAACCCTGACTGTCGGCACCGAGAACATTGCCGTGGCCACGACGTCTTCGATCATGTCCGGGCCTTCGCTGTCCGGAACGCTGGAGCCGGAGCGCGAGGCGGTGCTTCGCGCACAGGTGCAGGGGAGTGTGCTCCAGACCTACGCCGACCAGGGTCAGGCAGTCGGGCCCGGAACGGCGCTCGCGCGTATCGATGCGACCGGCATTCAGGACGCGTACACTTCGGCACGTGCGCAGGTGATGGCGGCGAAGAACCAGGCCGACATCGCAACCCACGATCTTCAGCGCAACGAAAAGCTGCTGGCCGCCGGCGCAATTGCTGAACGCGACATCGAGCAGTCACGGCGTGTATCCATCGCCGCACAGGCAGCACTTCAGGACGCGAACTCGAGACTCGCGAGCGCCGAGCGGCAGTATCGCAGTACGACTGTTACGTCGCCGTTCGCGGGTATCGTGAGCGAGCGGCCGGTTTCCGCCGGCGACGTCGTCCAGCCGGGCACTGCGCTATTCACCGTCGTCGACCCATCGAGCATGAGACTGGAAGCGTCGGTGCCCGCGGAGCAGCTGTCGATGATTCGAGTCGGCGTTCCGGTCGTGTTCACCGTCAGCGGATATCCGGGACGGCAGTTCGTTGGCCGAATCGTCCGCGTGAATCCGACCGCTGATCCCACTACGCGGCAGGTACGCATCTACGTGTCGATTCCAAACGCGGGCCGAACTCTCGTCGGCGGGCTCTTCGCGTCGGGCCGGATGTCGAGCGATACGAAGACTGGTCTGGTCGTGCCCGCATCCGCGGTCGACGTGCGTGGGACTTCACCGTTTGTGATGCGGGTGAAAGGCGGCAAAGTCGAGAAGGCTCCCGTTCAACTCGGACTCCAGGACAAGTCGTCCGAGACCTACGAGATTCTCTCCGGTCTGCAGGCCGGCGACACGGTGCTTCTTGGCGCAGCACTCGGAATTACTCCCGGCACTCCGGTGAGAATCACTGCAGCGTCCGCGGCAACCAGCGCGCAGAGGTAATCAGGCATGGTCATTTCAGATTTTGCGATCAAACGTCCCATGATCACCGTGGTCACCATGGTGGCCCTGGTGGTCTTCGGACTGTTCGCGCTGTGGCGGCTGCAGACCGACGAGTTCCCCGACATCCAGCAGCCGGTGGTGCTGACTTTCATTCCGTATCCCGGCGCATCACCAGAAGGTGTTGAGCGGGAAGTCCTGAAGCCCGTCGAAGACGCGATCAAGGGAATTTCCGGCGTCGACCAGATCTTTGGCAGCGCGGGCGACGGATACGCACAGATCATCACGCTGTTCGTCTTCGAGAAGGATCCGCAGGTCGGCACCCAGGACATTCGGGATGCGATCTCGACTATCAGACAGGACCTGCCGGTCGAGATGAAGGAGCCCGTGCTCCAGCGTTTCGATCCGTCCGACATCCCGATCGTTTCGATCACGATGAACTCGAAGACGATGACGCCGGCGCAGCTGACCCGCCTGGCCGATCCCGGCATCACCAGCAAGCTGAAGGGAATTCCGGGAGTTGCCCAGGTTCAGGTCGTAGGTGGGGTGAAGCGCGAGATGACGATTCAGCTGAAGCCCGAAGCGCTGCAGGCCGCGGGTGTCAGCGTCGGTCAGGTAGTCGGCGCGCTGCAATCGCAAAATCTTGCCGCACCTGTCGGAAGGGTTAACGGAGATCTGCAGGAGCGCACCATCCGGTTGCAGGGGCGGCTCGAAGGTCCGCAGGACTTCGAGAACCTCGTCGTAACCGAGCGCAACGGTCAGACCGTGAGACTCGGCCAGGTGGCCAACGCCATCGATGGCACCCAGGAGCAGCGGTCGATCGCTCTCTACAACGGAGTCGAAGGCATCGGTGTCGACGTAGTGAAGTCGAAAGGCTACAGCACCACCGACGTCAGCTCGAAGATCCGCCAGCAGGTCGACGAAATTCAGAAGACGCTGCCGCCCGGCGTGAGGATGGAAATCGTACGTGACGCTGGTAAGCGAGTCGCCGATTCAGTCCGCAACGTCGAGGAGGCCCTGTTGGAAGGCGCGTTCCTGACGGTGCTGGTGGTGTTCGTCTTCCTCAACTCGTGGAGATCTACGGTCATCACCGGACTGGCGCTGCCCGTGTCGGTGCTGGCGTCGTTCATCGCGGTGTGGGCGTTCGGCTTCACCCTCAACACCATGTCGCTGCTGGGGCTGTCGCTGGCGATCGGTATTCTGATCGACGACGCCATCGTGGTCCGCGAGAACATCGTGCGACACATCGAGATGGGGAAAGATCACGTGACGGCGTCCCACGAGGGCACCGACGAGATCGGTCTCGCCGTTGCGGCGACGACTTTCTCGATCGTGGCGGTTTTCGTTCCGATCGCATTCATGTACGGCGTGGCAGGCCAGTGGTTCAAGCCGTTCGCCCTCACCATCGCGTCGTCGGTACTCGTCTCGCTCTTCGTTTCGTTCTCGCTCGACCCCATGCTCTCGGCGTACTGGCCGGATCCGCAGGTCGAGGCGCACGAGCGGAGGAATGCCGTCGCACGGACACTGGAACGTTTCAATCAATGGTTCAACCGCCAGGCTGAGCGATACAAATCCCTCGTTGCCTGGGCGCTCGATCACCGCGTTGCCATGGTGGCGATTGCCATCGGTTCATTCATAGGCGCGCTCGCCCTGCCGGCGTTGGGACTGGTCGGGGCAAGCTTCTTCGGCACCGAGGATCAGTCCGAGGTGATAATCGCGCTCGAGACACCTCCCGGCTCCAACCTCGCGTACACGAAGATCAAGGCCGAAGAGGCCGCGCAGATCGCGCGCTCCCACAAGGATGTGGTGCGGTTCACCTACACGACTACCGGCGGTCAGACGGGTGATGTGAATGTCGGCCAGGTATATGTGCGACTCGTGCCGAAGGCGGATCGGAACATTGGCGCCGAGGATTTTGGACGCCAGCTTCGGAAAGAGGTCGGCCGGATCGCAGGTGCGCAGATGTCCGTCTTCACCAACAGCTTCGGCGGGGACCAGAAGCAGATCCAGATTCAGCTCCGCGGCGGAACCATCAAGTCGATGACGCCAGCCGCGGAGCTCATCGCCGATCAGGTTCGGTCGGTGAAAGGCGCGGTCGATGTCGGCCTGTCGACCAAGGGTCAGAAGCCGGAGCTGAGCGTCGATGTCAATCGCGGGCTCGCCGGCACGCTCGGCATTACGCTCGCACAGGTCGCGCAATCATTGCGGCCTGCGTTTGCCGGGATCAAGGCGGGCGACTGGGTCGATCCAAACGACGAGATGCGGGAAGTGAACGTAAGGTTGGCGCCGGAGGCGAGGCAGCGCGCATCTGATCTCGAGCAGCTGCCGATCATCGTCAGCGGTCCCGACGGCAGGCCACAGACGCTGCCGCTCGGCCAGATTGCGACGGTCACGCAGTCACTTGGCCCGGCGCAAGTGAGCCATCTCGACTCGGATCCGGTCGTGACAATTCAGGCGAACACGTCGGCACGTCCGCTGACGGAAGTCATGCGGGACGTCAACGCCAAGATCGCCAAGATCACACTGCCGGCGGGGACGCGCATCACCCAGGGCGGCGAAGCCAAGGATCAGGCCGAAGTCTTCGGTCGCATCTTCTCGGCGCTTGGCATCGCGGTGATGCTGATGTATCTGATTCTGGTGATGCAGTTCGGCTCGTTCCTGGAGCCGCTCGCGATCATGGCGTCGCTGCCCCTCTCGCTCATCGGCGTGATGCTGGCGCTGATGATCACCCACACCACCATCAACATCATGAGTCTCATCGGCGTGATCCTGTTGATGGGCATCGTCGCGAAGAACGCGATCCTCCTCATCGACTTCGCAAAGTGGGCGCGCGAGAAGGATGGTGTGCCCCGGCGTGAGGCGTTGATCCTTGCGGGCGCGATTCGTCTGCGTCCGATCATGATGACGACACTGGCGCTCATTGCCGGCATGATACCGGTGGCCCTGGGCATCGGCGAAGGCGCGGAGTTCCGCGCGCCGCTTGGGCGAGCAGTGATCGGCGGCGTCATTACCTCGACGCTGCTGACGCTCGTAGTGATTCCGACCTTCTACGAGATCCTCGACGAGTGGAGAGAGTCGGTGCTGACGCGGTTTGGTAAGTACAAGCGCCGGACCGCCGAGCATCCGATACCGAGACACGTGCGGCCGGAGACAAGCGGCCCGCCGGTGGAGAAGCTCGCCTGACGACTACGCCGCCCGTCGCGCACTCGAATCATTTCAGCGAGAGGCTTCAGTACTCGGCGAACAGATCGTCGGGGTAGCAGTAAAGCCAGCGCTCGCCGGGCTCGGCCGACGAAATTACCGGATGCCCCGACGCCTTCGCATGCTTCGAAGCATGCTTGTTGGGAGAGTCGTCGCAGCATCGCGTGCCGCCACATTCCTGGCAGGTACGCAGGTGCACCCAGCGCGCGCCGATCTTTACGCACTCGTCGCACTCGTACCGTTTCGCCGCTTTGACACTGGTGATCGCGCTGATATGCGCGCAGCCGTTGTCAGACACGGAGCTCAGGCCCGCTGTCGCCCATGAACGTCGTGTCTGGGTCGAATGCAGCTTTGACATCGGCGAGTGTCACCTGCCCGTGCATGTGCGTGTTCGCCCACTGCAATGCGAAGTCGGCCACTTCTTCCCAGCCGTCCTGCCCGACGGTGTGGTGAGTGCGCTCCGGGAATTCACGATAGTCCGTAACCGCCGTGGAGTTCCTGACGTACTTCCGAACGTTGGCTCTGTTGATCGATGCGGGTACGAGGTGATCCTTGCCACCCGCGATGAACAGGAGCGGCGCGCGAGTCGCGTTGGAGTAATTCACCTTTGACGCTCCATTCGGATTCAGAAGCGCCAGCGCGCCGTCCCATAGGACGCGGTTGGCTGCTGGGACCTGATAGCGATCGTAAACCTTTCTCGATTCAGGTGGCGCCAGCTCGTTGGTGAACGCGTAGTTGAATTTCGCGGGGCTGAGCGAGCTCGTCCCATTCAGCGAGAAAGGGTTGCCAAGGATGGAGATCGTCGCCCAGACGGTGGAGAGCGGAAGCACGGGAACGCCCGCAGTCTGTCCCGAATCGATAGCCACTCCGGCCGCGCCCAGGCCGCGGTCGAGCAACATTTGCACGATCAGGCCGCCGAACGAATGGCCCATGAGAATCGGCGGCACCGGAAGCCGGCGGATGATGCGCTCGTAGTGATCGACGACCGTCCTGAGTCGCAGCCCTCTCAACGCGGATGGATCCCGTCGAACCGCTTCGACTTCGCCCTCCATTCCGGGCCATGACGGCGCCAGAACCTTGTAGCCTGCCTTCTCAAAGCGATCGATCCAGCTCTCGAAGCTGCGCGGAGTCAGAAAGAGGCCGTGGATCAGGACAATGGCTGGCTTGGCGGAACCCCGCGCTGTGGTGCTCATGCTAGCTCTCCGGAAAATTGATGAGGGTTTTCACTGAGATGAATACCTCGTTTCCGATGCGCGCGCCAATACCGCCCGTTGATTCTCAGAATACGTTTGAATCGCGTGTTTCTGAAATCAGCGTGATCCCCTCAGTGATTTGCGAAATCGAGCTGAAGCGACGCTCCGAAGAATGCTGCGAGACGCGCTGCTTCCGTTTCCACTCCGCGCTGCTGGATCCGGTTAAGCGGCCTCAGCAATCTGATTTTCACCAGCACGGACTTCGGCTTGAACACCTGCTTCCAGCCGCCGGCGACTTGTCCGTCGATGATCAGAATGTGGCCCGACAATGCGCCAAGAGTCGTTTCAATGCCCAGGCTCTTAAGCTTGGTATGCATCGCCGACCGATCCTTGAGGCCGATGAAAAACTCGTCAAAGTTCGGCAGCAGGCGCACTAATGGCGGCGTCACTTTCATCGTGCTGATCGCGCCGAGCCACTGCTTACGTCCCCCCGTTGTGATCACCTCGAGCTTCGACCCCGCGTGTTCAATGGCGAGCCGCGCGTCCGCCATGCTCAGCCCCGACCACCACGCGAAATCAGCTTCGGTCGCCGGACCGCGGGTCGCGAAATACTTCAAGGCGAGATCACGGAGCGAAGCGTCCCGGTCCCGCGGTCGCGTGAGCGGCACGCGCTCGTCGAGCAAAGCGTAGGTAAATTGCTTTCCGCGTCGGGGTCCGCTGCAAATGAGCGCGTCCAGCTCCGCGTGCATCACCAGCCGCGCCAACCGCTGCCCGCCGTCCGTTCGAACGCCCGCCCTCTTCATGGCTTCGGCCAACTCGGCGCGCGTCAGATACTTCCCGCCGCGAAGAGCCCTGGTCATGACTTTCTGCGCGTCCCGAATCACCGAGGATTCAACTCCGAGCTGGCGATCATAATGAGCGAGGATTGCTTTGACTCGCGGAGCAGTCAGCGCAAGCATCCACCGGACGTCAGGGGGAGCAACGTAGTGCCACGTCGGACGAAGCACGTGTGTTCGAAGAATGGCGCCGCTGTTGATCTCTCTTTCGACCGCGGCCTCGGTAGCGGCGCGCATCCGTTGTCCAAGGGCCCACTTCGACATCGCGTAGTCCTGCGCCTGAACCGCGCCCAGCAAGCGCACGACGTCGCTCCCCTTGTCCAAGGCTGGCTCGATCAGATGCTGGTTGGCGAGACGCTGAGCGCACGGGTCGATACGAGGCATACGACTATTGAATTGTCATTGGCTCAAGCCGGCTTTGTGTGCGACGCGGCGCTGCGAGCCGTCGTGATCAGCGCAACTGCGCAGATTACTATGGTTGCGGCAACCGCTGTACGCATCGATAGTCGCTCGCCCGCGATTGCCCACCCCAGCACTACTGCGACGAGCGGATTTACATACGCGTAGGTGCCTAGCCTCGCCGGCGACACCTTGTCGAGCAGCCAGATATACGACGTGAAGCCAAGCAGCGAGCCGAACGTAATGAGGTAGAGCAGGCCAGCCGCCGATGCGGCGGATACGCGGTGAATGTCGAATCCGGACCACTCACGCGCCAATGCGCCCACGATCACCAGCAGTGCGCCGCCACCGAGCATCTCCATGCCTGTCGTCAGCAGTCCCGATTCCGGAAGCTCCGCATCGCGCGAGTAGAATGATCCGATCGCCCACGACAACGACCCAAGGATCAGTACCAGCGCGCCGACCAGGCGCACATCGCCGTGTCCACCCAGATCGCCGGGGCCAACCAGCACGACTATTCCCACAAATCCGAGAACGAGCCCGACCAGTACTGCACCCGCCGGGCGCCGACGTGGTGGTCGTACCCATTCGATGATCACGAGCCAGAACGGCAGAATCGAAACCAGCAGCGCGGTCATACCCGACGGAACGAATTGCTCCGCCCACACAACCGCGCCGTTGCCACCGAGAAGGAGAAACGCGCCGGCGATAACAGCGTTGCGCCAATGCACACGCGTCGGCCGTGGAGCCCCGCGACGCCGCGCCCACAGATACAGGATCGCACCTGATATGAGAAAACGAACTCCACCCATAATGAAGGGAGGAATCGTCTGGTCGGCGTATCTGATAGCGAGGTAGGTGGAGCCCCAAATCAGATAGATCGAAGCGAACGCGGCAATAATCTGCGAGCGTGTCGCGTGCTGGCGTCCGTCGTTCAATGGAGAGAGGGCTTCCGCCGATCGGCCTTCTTCGTCGAATGTCGCTTCTTGGATTCCAGGCGTGCTTCTTTGGACGCCTTTGATGGCTTTGTGGGTCGCCGCTTCTTCGGCACGGTCAACGCGCGTCTGATCAGGTCAGCCAGTCTCTCCTCGGCCAAACCGCGATTCCGGCTCTGGCTGCGCATATCGCTCGCTACCACACGTACGCTGCCATCGCTCGTCAGCCGTGAGGACAGCTTCGTCCGCAGGCGCTCTCGCTGCTCTTCGTTCAGGACCGGCGAGAGCTCGATATTCCAGAAGATCTCCACTCTGGAGGACGTCTTGTTGACGTGCTGACCGCCGGCTCCCGACGATCTGGAAACCCGGACATCCAGCTCGCCGCGCGGAATCGACAGCGAAGGATTGACCTCGAGAGAATTCTGCGGCGCGATGGCCGGCGCGTCGCTCACTGAATCAGCGCCAGCGAAAAAGCTTCAGCGCGGCAAAGAAGGTGATCACTCCCCACGTCAGAATTACCAGCATTTGCGGCGACACCGCAGCAAAGGACGCGCCTTCGAGCATGTTGGCGCGCAGGGCGTCGTTCACCGCGGTTAGTGGGAGTATTCTGATGAACGGCTGCACCGCGTTCGGGAAGTTCGATGACGAGAAGAACACCCCGGAGAAGATCCACATCGGAAGCATGATGAAGTTCATGATTCCGGACACAGCTTCGGTGGTGCGCGCGCGCGAGGCCGTGAGCAGGCCCAACCCGCCGAACGATACCGCGCCCAGCAGGCAGATGAGCGCGAGCGTACCGATCGAGCCGCGGAGTGGAACGCCGAACGCCCAATGGCCGAATCCGACGAGGGTAAAGACTTCGAGAATCAGGAACACCAATCGCGAGCACATAAACGAGAAGAGGTACTGCACCCGCGACATTGGTGTCGCCATCAGTCTCTTGAGCAGCTTCTTGCTTCGCGCGGTGACGATTGCGAAGCCCAATCCCCAGATGCTGGAGCCCATAAGGTTCATGCCGAGCAGTCCCGGAATCAGAAAGTCGATGTAGCGCGAGCCGGGCTCGGTCACGTAGGTGTCCGCCGCGCGCACCGGATCCGACCGGCCCGCGGCCGTCTGCACAGCGCGGTCGACGAGCACCCGCGCATTTCCGGCCTCACCCCTCGCCCGATCGTACACGTATCGAACGGAATCGCGCGACGACGTCGGCTGGACCAGCAGTGCGATTTTGCCGGTGCGTAGCGCACGTGCCCCCGCGCTGTCGTCGTAGGATTGGACGACGAGCGTCGAATCCTTCTTGAGCGCCTGGACGACGTCCGCGCTCGTCGGAGCAGTGGTCAGAACACCTACCTGCAGCTTATCGGGGCCGCGCTGCCTGAAAGCGATTCCCAGTCCTGCGGCCAGGAGAATCGGGAAAATAAATGTCCAGAACACCGCCTCCGGCTCGCGGATGAATTCCCGGAACCGCACCAGCGTCAGCTGAACCATCGAGCTTTTCATGAAGCCACGACGCTCACTCATCGCGCAGCGTCCTGCCCGTCAATGATACGAAGACATCTTCCAGGGTTGCGGTCGTCTTCCTTGGTTCGGGCGGGGGAAGATGTGAGACATCCAGAGATTCCATCAGCTCGCGCGGTGAGCCAAGTGCGATTACGCGCCCATGATCGACGATCGCGACCCGGTCGCACAAACGCTCGGCTTCCTCCATGTAATGCGTCGTGAGGAGTATGGTCCGCCCTTCCGCCTGGAACTTGGCGATCAGGTCCCACAGCTGGCGACGGGATTGCGGATCGAGTCCGGTCGTGGGCTCATCGAGAAATAAAAGCTGGGGATCTCCGACAAGCGCGCACGCGACCGCCAGTCGCTGCTTCTGTCCGCCCGACAATGTGCCGACGCGCGCAGAGCGCTTCTCGCCGAGCTCGACCTGGTCGATGACCTCGTCGATCTCGCGCGCTTCGCGGTAGAAGCTCTGGAAAAGCGTCAACGTTTCATCGACGGTCAGCTTTTCGGTGAGCTGGGTATCCTGTAGCTGAATCCCCAGCAGCTCGCGCAGCTCCTTTGCGTCGGACTCCCATCGCCGGCCAAGGACCTGGACGCTGCCGGAATCGGCAGAGAGAAGACCCTCGCAGATCTCGATTGTGGTGGTCTTGCCCGCTCCGTTGGGGCCGAGCAAACCAAAGCACTCGCCCGCCTCTACCTGGAGGTCGAGGCCATCAACGGCCACCACGTCGGCGTACGACTTTTTAAGGCCCTGAACGCGAAGCGCTGGAGTGGAACTATCGAGGGGTCTGGCCATAGAACGAGAGAGGATTCGACGCCGAGAGCAAGAAAAAGGCGGTGCACAGTCGTGAAACCCGCCATAACCGCGTCTCGTAACATGATATAGCGTTGACGGGAGACCTCGGCACCGTCCCTGCAAACGCTTTTTCAAAACCCGAAGGAGAACTTATGCAGTCCAAGGCCGTGTTTCTACTCGGCACAGCTTGCATTTGCGCGTCAGCGGTCGCCGACGCGCAAATCGTCGTTGACAGTCGCCAATTCCCGTCACGCTTTTCAGTGGGTGCCGATTTCACCATCTCGCAACCAAAAGGCGAGTTCGCGAACAACGTACCCAACGGCTACGGTTTCGACGTCAACGGTCTGTACAGAATCGACCCGGCCGGGTGGTTCAGCATTCGAGGTGATCTCGGCGGCGATCAGTACGGCCACGAGCACATCGGTCTCGGCTATTTCGGAACGGGACGCGTGCCGCTGGATCTCGACACCAACAATCGATTCGCCTTCGGATCGCTCGGCTTACAGGTACAGATTCCTGGCGGCTGGTTTCGGCCGTACGCGAGCGCGTCGTACGCGGCGGTGAATTTCTGGACGGAGTCCTGTGTCTCTGCATCCGATCAGTCGGTCCAGGATACCTGCCATACCAATCATGGCGACTGGACGAGTGCAGGCGTCTTTGGCGGCGGAGTGGTCATTCCCTTTGGGAAATCCCTCGGCGCCCTGAACCTCGGCGCCAAGTATCACTACGGTGGCCGAGCCACGTATCTGAAAAAGGGCGACATCACCGACAATCCGGATGGCTCGGTCACGCTCAACCTCCACGAGAGCAAAACCGATCTGGTTCTCTGGCAGCTCGGCTTCACTTTCGCCATTCCGATTCCTTCGAGGCACTAGCTGATGATTGCCCTTCTCGCCGCAGTGGTGTTCGCGCAATCGGCCACCATAACAATCAGCCCGGAAAAAAAGGACAGTGCGTCCAGGGCGAGAATGGACTCTATAGCCGTGCGGCGGGAAGCGCGTCGCGACTCGCTGCGCGCTGTTCGGCACGCGAGAGACTCATCGCGACACGACATCCGGCTCGCCAGAAAACTGCCGGTAACGCCTGCGGTGTTGGCGACCGCCTTCAGGGATCCAGCCGCAAAGGAGCTCCTGCTGCGCGCGCGAGAAGCGAGGCTGACGCAGGATTCTACCCTCACCGCATACGACGCGAATGCCTATGAACGGCTGTCCGTCGGAATGGGGTTCAAAAAAATCGGTCGCAATCGCCTGCTGCTGCGAAGCGAACGTGCCTCCCACGTCATGTGGCAGAGAGGCAAAGGCGCCGTCATCGACGTGCAGGGCGCGCGAAGTGTATTTCCGATGATCGAGGGCATGGGTGACGGTGACGCCGATCTCGGGACGGATACCGATGTCCCCTACGCGCCCGGTCGTGAAACTCTCTGGATCGGATCGGGTTTGGCGAAAGCCGATGTCGCCGACGACGAGATCATCCATCCGCTGGCGACCGGCGCCGAGGCGTACTACACCTACCAGTCCGGCGACTCGGTGAGCTTCCAGCTGCCGGGTGGACAGCGCATCCAGCTGAGAGAGCTGCGCATACGCCCCCGACAGCCGAAGTGGAACGTCGCGGTTGGCTCGCTCTGGTTCGACGCCGCGAATGCGCGTCTGGTCCGCGCCGTGTACCGAATGGCGCAGGAAATGGACATCATGGCCGTCGCCAAAGAGACAGACGAGGACGAAAACGACTCCGATGATGACATCCCGAAGTGGGTTAAGCCGATGATCACGCCGATGAAGGCGAACGTCAGCGCCATCACGGTCGAGTATGGACTTCACGAAGGACGCTTCTGGCTGCCGCGCGCCCAGACGGTGGAAGGCGAGGCACAGGTCAGCTTCATGCGCATCCCGTTCAAGCTCGAGCAGCGGTACAACTACGCCAGCGTCAACGGCACGGATCCCATTCCGGACATGACCGTCGCCTTTGCCGATACCGCGTCGGACTCCGTTTCGCGCGCGGCGAGAAGGGAGCGTCATCGCACCGAATGCGAGACCGGGACGCAGCGCGTGAGGACGGTTCACGACGGCGACGACAATCTCCAGGTGTTGGTGAGGACACCCTGCGACACCGCCGCACTCGCGCGCTCACCCGAGCTGCCGAAGTCGATCTATGACGAAGGCGAAACGGTATTTGGCAGTGCGGAGCGTGATGCGCTCATCTCGGAAGCGCTGACCCTCAGTGCCCAATCCGGATACGCGCCTCAGCCTCCCAACATTTCATACGGGCTCGTCTACACACGCTTCAACCGCATCGAAGGGCTGTCCAGCGCCGTTGCAGTCGACAAAGTACTCGGCGAAGGATATTCCGCCCACGCGCTCTTCAGGATCGGCGTCGCCGACTGGTCGCCGAACGGCGAGCTCGCGCTGAGTCGAACGGACGGAAGACGCCAGGTCGGATTTGGAGTGTATCGGCGGCTCGTCGGCGCCAACGACTGGGGCGATCCCCTCGGCTTCAGCAGCTCGCTGTCCGCGCTCTTCTTCGGAAAGGACCAGGGTTTCTATTATCGGACGTGGGGCGGCGAGTTTACCAGTCACAAAGAGGAAGGCATCATCACCGACTGGCGGCTGTTCGCAGAACAGCACTTCGACGCGACCGCGCACACCACGTTCTCGTTCTTCCATCCGAACGGCGCCCACAATGAGATGCTCAACATCGACGCAGTGAACGGCACGATTGCGGGCGTTGGCGTCGAGCACCACTCTTCCCACGGTGTTGACCCGCACGGCTTCCGCGCGTTGACCGATCTGAAGCTCGAAGGAGCCGCAGGGACTTTCGATTACACCCGTGGCCTGCTTCAGACAACGCTGTCGCACGGACTCGGAATTCTCGACGGTGCGCTCACGCTCGGCGGCGGCACGTCTGGCGGGTTCCTGCCGATTCAGAAACAGTTCTTCGTCGGGGGAAATCAAACTGTTCGCGGGCAGCGCGCGGGTGCTGCGGTCGGCGACGCATTCTGGATGACCAGCGCTGAGTTCGGCACCCGCTCCACCGGCTTCCGCAAAATCGTTTTCGCGGACATGGGTTGGGCGGGGAGCCGCAGCAACTTCTCGCATCCGGGTCGGCCGCTAAGCGGTGCCGGAGTCGGCGCGTCATTCATGGACGGTCTCATTCGCCTCGACGTAGCCAAGGGCATCTATCCCGAGAAGGCCTGGCGCACGAATCTCTACGTCGAGGCGAGATTCTAGGTCACGACGTCTCGTTTCTTGAGATTGAATTGCTGTCCGGTTCCGATGATGCCCACTCGCAGTGCGCTGATCGTGAGCTCGGGACCTTTCGTAACCTCTGACGAGTTGTTGTAGCGCACGCTGCTCCCGTCGACGAACGTGACGGCGCCTTTGCCGACCACGGTTCCAATCTCACGCTTTACGACGAGGGCCGTGTCCTCATCGATTCCGAGTCCCATCAGCGCGGGGAACTCGGCGATGGCGACGAAGAGGCGGTAGAGCCGCCGTCTCTGGGTGAAGTGGGTGTCGACGAGCGTGTGGTAGCCGAGCAGCCCCAGTCCCGGGCCGATGTATTGCTCGACCAGCTTTCCTTCCTCGTCCACCTCATTGCCGGCGAGCGTGGTCTTGGTCAATGCGGCGGCGCCCGCGCTCGTTCCGCAGACGACCGCTCCATCGAAGTACGCATCTCTGATCGCGTCCTCGAGCGGAGTTCCGCTCAGGCAGGAGACGAGCTTGACCTGATCTCCTCCGCCGAGGAAGATCCCGCGCGCTTTGCGAACCTGTTCGACGATTCCGGGATCGGACGCCTTGTCGCGCGTCTCGACAAGGGGAATCGAGACGTTCGTAGCTCCGCCCTGGGCGAGATCCGCAAGCCACAGGTCGCGGGCGGTGGCAGGCTGACTGGATGCGGTCGTGAATCCAATTATCGCCGCGCCGCTCCTCGCCTCACTCAGCTCGATGAACTTGCCGAGCGCTTGTCCGGTCGCGGTCGTTCCGCCACCGATCAGAATGAGCGTCCCCTTGGCATCGCGCAGCCTTCGCCGTGCCGTGCGGGTGGGAGACGCAGCGTCGGGAGGCGGCCCTTCGCTAATCAGCAACC
Organism: Gemmatimonadaceae bacterium; assembly: GCA_036514115.1. Classification (GTDB taxonomy): domain Bacteria; phylum Gemmatimonadota; class Gemmatimonadetes; order Gemmatimonadales; family Gemmatimonadaceae; genus UBA4720. Next base: position 6,886 of record DATBXT010000236.1, on the reverse strand, counting down.
CCCACGCGGTCGCCGACGCCAGTGGCAGACCGATCGCCGGTCGCCCTGATGGCACCGGAGACTTCTGCTGGTTGCAGCTCATTGAGCGTGAACGTGGCGAGCGCGGCGGCGACCTGGGCGGGTACGGGGGCCCGATCGTGTATCCAACCTATCTCGATCGATCGGTCCAGCTCCTCGAGGATGATTCTGCGTCCGTCGACCATTGCTGTTGCTCGGGCCACCTTCTTGTCCTTGCTGGTGACGTCGCTGTCGGTCGCGAAAATCGCCACACGACACCCCGCATCCCTCACCAGGTCCTGAATATCCCAGCTCTTGGCCGGGACGATGGCGATTCCCCCTTCGCGGACCGCATCGGCGAGCACAGATACGAGCCGATCAGCGCGCCGTCGCTCCCGGAATCGCTCCGGCACGTCGGCGAGCTCCGAGTCGAGGATGATCGCAATCTCCGAGCACGAGTAAGGCAGCCCGGCCTCGAGCATGTAGGCCGGCGAGACATCTACTATCAGCTCGTTGCCGTCGAAGCCCAGTCGAACCATTTCAGCCCGGGTCTCGGCGCGGTAACTGCCGCCGGTGATGCCGCAGAGAACGTTCTGAATCATGGGCGGAGTCTTCGACGTCTCCGCCAGGGCGCGCAGCTCCGTCACCGCCGCGTTCACGTCGACGAGAGTGTTGGCGAATGCGCTCTGCACGATCTCGAGCGCCAGCGCCGCCGCGCGCAGGCCTACGGCTTCGTGGCGGTGCTCGAAGATCAGAGTGTATTCACCCGTATTCTCGCCACCGCGGGTGCGTCCGTAGCCGACATCGTGGCCGATCATTCCCTGCAGCTCGAGCGCGACGTGCTCGACGATGTGCGCACAGTACGTCCCTCGCTTGAGCCTGACAAGAAATCCGCCAGGCTCGCCAATGCTGCAGCGATGATCTCTGAGTCCGGGCATCGCCTCCACCAGAGCTTTCGTGAACCACGGAACGTCAGCGGACGAAATGTTCTCGTACGCGCCGATGGTCACATCCATCCGCGTGATCGGCAGTCGCGACCAGTAGTTGGGTCCGCGAGTGGAGTGAAGAGTCGTCATCCGGATCTCGATTTTCGGATCGGGAAAACGGTCGGCCATCACTTCATACCGGAAGAGTACTGCCGGACTGCATCCAGGCTCTCACTGACGTGGTCAGCGAGGACGACGACGAGATCATTGTCCTGCATCTGCAGCATCGCGGCCGCGATTGCCTCGGGCTCGGAGTAGATCGTCTCGAATTGATCCTCGGCCATGCCTCCGTCGAGCAATCCATCGATGATGAACTGGGCGGTACCGCCCTGCTCCCGCCCACGCAGATCCTGGTCTTCCTTCACGATCACGTAGTCGAGGGAAGATGCGATGCGCCCCACTTCCCGCAGATCGTCGTCGCGTCTGTCGCCGGGGGCAGCGATCACTCCGATCCGGCGGTTCGCGTCGACGCCTTTGACGAAGTCAATCAAGCCCCTGATCGCAGCGGGATTGTGAGCGTAATCGACGACAACGCGGCCCTTGGGGACGCGCATCATATTGAGGCGCCCCGGCGTGAGAGACGGCGACGGGAAGAACGAGAGAAGGCCGGCGCGAATATCGTCGTACCGTATGCCCTGCACGTACGCGGTGGCGATGGCCGCGAGTATGTTCTCGCGCTGGAATTTCGCGGCTCCGCCCAGCATGAGGGGAACGTCTCTCACCGCGGCGATTGGAATGCGCAGGCGCCCTCGCCGAATGACGAAGGTGTCGTTCTCGATGCGCGCGCCGATTCCGTTCCGCGTGAGATGCGCCTCGAATTCTTCGCTTTCGCCTTCGGGCTTGGTGGAGAACAACACCAGATCGCCCGGGGTCCTGTCGCGCATCGCATACACCAGCGGATCGTCGGCGTTGAGCACCGCGTGTCCCTCGCGCTTCACGACGGCGGCGACGACGCTCTTTACGTCGGCGAGCTGCTCAAGGGTGTTGATGCCGCGCATCCCCAGATGGTCGGCGCTGACGTTCAGCACGACGCCGACATCGACTTCATCGAAGCCAAGGCCGGAGCGCAGCAGGCCGCCGCGCGCCGTCTCCAACACCGCGATGTCGACGGTCGGATTCGACAGGATGATGTTCGCCGAGAAAGGCCCCGTCATGTCGCCCTCCATCACCATGCGGTTCTGGAGGTAGGTGCCGTCGGTGGTTGTGAATCCGACTACGTTCTCCCCCAGCCGGAAGAGATGCGCGATAAGGCGCACCGTCGTCGTTTTTCCGTTGGTGCCCGTCACCGCAATTACCGGGATCGTCGCTTTGGTGCCCGGCGGATAAAGCATGTCGACGATCGGCGCGCCGACATTGCGGGGCGTTCCTTCCGCGGGGTGCGTATGCATGCGGATGCCGGGGCCCGCGTTCACCTCGATGATGACAGCGCCATTTTCGCGAAATGGGACCGAGATGTCCGGCGTCAGAACGTCTATGCCGGCGATGTCGAGGCCGATGATCCCCGCCGCCATCTCGCAGGCGGTGATGTTGTCAGGGTGCATTTCCTCGGTGCGATCCACAGCGGTTCCGCCAGTCGACAGGTTGGCGGTTCCCCGCAGGAAAACCGTCCGATCCTTCTCGGGAACCGACTGAAGCGACAGGCCCTGCCTGGCTAGAAATGAGACCGTTCGCTCGTCCGCCGGCAGCTTGGTCAATGTCTTGGTGTGGCCAACGCCGCGGCGAGGATCACGGTTTTCCTTTTCAATGAGCTGGGCGATGGTGCTCGAGCCGTCTCCGGTCACGCGCGCGGCGCATCGCTCCGCGCAAGCCACCACCTTACCGTTGATCACGAGCACCCGATGATCTCTTCCTTCGGCGTATTGTTCGATGACGATTCGGTCGCCGTACTCGCGCGCGTCATTCCAGGCTTCGCTCAATGCGTCCGCGTTATCGATGCGACCGGAGATTCCTTTTCCGTGATTGGCGTCCAGCGGCTTGAGGATGACCGGATAGCCGATTTCATCGACTATCTCGAGTGCGCGCTCGAAGACGCGCGCCACGTCGCCGCTGGGTACGGGCAGTCCGATGTTCCCAAGCACCCGCTTCGTATCGTCCTTGTCCTGGGCGATTTCGACGGCGATGGCACTCGTATAATCGGAGAGCGTCGACTGGATACGACGCAGGTTTTTGCCGAGGCCGAGCTGCACCAGCGAATAGTTATTGAGCCGGCGCACGGGAATGCCGCGCCGCTTCGCTTCTTCCACTACGGAAGCGGTCGACGGGCCAAGCCGCACTGACTCGTACAGCGAGAGCATTTGCTCGACGATACCCTCTGTGTCGATCGGGCGGCCGGCGATGCAGGCGCGCACGATCTTCACCGCGTCGCGCATGCTCTGAAGTCCGACTTCCTCCTCTTCGTAGGCGATGATCACCCACCACGTGTCGGGGTCGCCCGAAGGAACGACGCGGCCGAAGCTGACATCGCACCCCGCCAGCGACTGCAGCTCGAGCGCGACGTGCTCCAGGATGTGGGGGATGTGGGTCCCCTCCTTCAGCCGCTCGAGAAAACCGCCCGGCTCCTGCCTCGTGCAGTGGTGCTCGGCGAGCGTTGGCATCGCGCTGGTCAGGCGTTCGTAGAACCCCGGGATATCCGCCGAGCTTATCTGCTCGAGACCCCCCAATTGGACGTCGCAGGCTATGACTGGGGCGAGGCGCCAGTAGTTGGGACCCCGTAGCGCGCGAATGCGGGAGACTTCCAGCTGATCCGCGTCGATTTGTAATTCTTGTACGGTGCTCATCTCGTCGGGTGAAAAATCCGCGACCTAAAGAGCAATGGCCGGACCATGGTTTCTCCCTATCCATGGCCGGCGGGGTGAGTCCCGCTACTCAGCCTCCATGAACGGATACCGGTAATCCAGAGGAGGCGAGAACGTCTCCTTTACGTTCCGCGCGCTTATCCAACGCACGAGGTTCAGCTTCGAGCCGGCTTTGTCGTTGGTCCCCGAGCCGCGTGCCCCGCCGAACGGCTGCTGCCCAACCACCGCGCCCGTCGGTTTGTCGTTGATGTAGAAATTCCCGGCTGCATTGCGCAACGTGACAGCCGCCTCGCGAACGGCGCGGCGATCTCTGCTGAACACCGCGCCCGTCAATGCGTAAGGCGAAGTCTCGTCCACTATTCTGAGAGTCTCGGACCACTTGTTGTCCGGATAAACGTGCGCCGTGACTACAGGTCCGAAGATCTCTTCGCAGAGCAGCCGGTAGGCAGGATCCTTTGTCTCGATCAGCGTCGGCTCTATGAAGTAGCCGTCGTCGCCGCGCGCCACCCCGCCCGAGATGATGCTCGCGTTCGCGCGGCCGTGCTCGAGATATTCGCCGATCTTCGAGAAGGCGCGCTTGTCGATCACCGCGCCCATGAAGTTCCGGAAATCCGTCGGATCCCCAACGCGCAGCTCCTTCATGATCGCCACTGTTCTGTCGCGCACCTCCGGCCATATCGATTCCGGGACGTACACTCGACTTGCCGCCGAGCACTTCTGTCCCTGGTACTCGAATCCTCCGCGAGCGATTGCCACTGAAAGCGCCACGGGATCCGCGGATGAGTGGGCGACGATGAAATCCTTGCCACCGGTTTCGCCCACGATCCGCGGATACGATTTGTAGCGCGACATGCTGGCGCCGATGGTCTTCCACATGTTGTTGAAGACGGCAGTGCTTCCCGTGAAATGCACGCCCGCGAGGTCGCGATGCGCGAGCAGCTTGTCGGAGATCATCGCGGCGTCGCCCGGCACGAAGTTGATCACTCCAGGCGGCAGACCGGCCTCCTCCAGCAACTTCATGATGTAGTACGCGCTGAGCATTGCACTCGACGCCGGTTTCCAGATCACGGTGTTGCCCATCAGCGCCGGCGCCGTTGGAAGATTGCCCGCGATGGATGTGAAGTTGAACGGCGTCACCGCGTAGACGAACCCTTCGAGCGGCCGATAGTCGAGCTGATTCCACATCGTCCTGTCGCTCAGCGGCTGCTCGTCGTACAGACTCTGCGCGAAGAACGGATTGAATCTCCAGAAGTCGATCAGCTCGCACGCGGCATCGATCTCCGCCTGGAACGCCGTCTTCGACTGGCCCAGCATCGTCGCCGCGTTCAGAGTCGATCGCCACGTCGTCGCCAGCAGTTCCGCTGCCTTGAGAAAAACCGCCGCTCGATCTTCCCAGGGCCAATTCGCCCAATCCTTCGCTGCCGCAGCGGCCGCTCGCACGGCGCGGTCGATGAGCGTCTCGTCAGCCCGATGCCACTGGCCAAGCACGTGGCGATGGTTGTGAGGCATCACCGAGTCGACCAGCTCGCCGGTGTGCACTTCCTCGCCCCCGATGATCAGTGGGATGTCCACGCGCTCACCCGCCATCGACTTCAGACGGTCCTTGAGAGCCGCTCTCTCCGGCGAGCCGGGCGCGTAGCTCTTTACTGGCTCGTTGACCGGCGGAGGTACCCGACGGTTTCCGTTGAACGCGGTCAACGCCCGTTCACTTGGTTCCGTCGAGCGAGTAGGCTCGCCGATGCCATCGCTGGCCGGTTTGGATTTGGAGGCGGATGAAGAACCGGAGCGTGCCGGTCGAACGGTGGAAGGGGCGGACATTCCTGAACTCCTGTATGTCAGTGTTTCTGCTCCAAAGATACGCGGCCATCCCGGAAAACGGACCCCTTTCGGTCTTCTCCAGCTCTGAGTGCGCAGGTAACGTCAAAGCATGCACCATCGCGTCAGAAGCATCTGCCGAGTCGTGTCTTTCAGCGCAACCCGCTTGCTACCCATTCTCGTCTCACTGGTGTTCACGGGATGCGTGAAGGAGCCCGTTGATTGGGGGGACATCTCTTATCGCGCTTCGCGGCTCGGTGATCCACCCGCGATCAGCAGGACCTGGGACGCGAGCCTCCCCACGCTCGCCGGAACTGTCACTGCGTGCAGGCAGTCAGTGACCGTCGCCGTGAATGGTGCAGAAGTGTTCCGAGCCTGGTGGGCGGTGCGGGGCGACAGCAACGCCGTGCTGTCGATGCAGCGATCACCCGACGGCGGAGGAACGTGGCAGCCGCCCGTTCTGGTAGACACCCGCGATAGCGGTGGTCGCGGCTGTGCGCGCCCAGACCCGGGCATCTCTTACGATCCGGTGAGCAGGTACGTGTATCTCGTCTATTTCCTCGACGCTCCCGAGGGACCCGGCGTTTTCTTCGCCCATTCGATGAACGACGGGCAGATGTTCCATTCGCCGGTGACGGTGGTGTACGGAAAAAACGCCGCGCATGCGAGTGTAGCCGGTCACGGCGATAGCGTGGTGGTGGTGTTCGAGGATCCCAACGCCAGGACGCCAACACTAGGTACTGTTCTCTCGCACACCACGGGACACATCTTCGATCAGCGTGGAGACGTCACCCCCGAAGAGGTCCGCGCCGTTCAGCCGTGGGTTACCCTGTCCAACAATCGCATTGACGTCTGGTGGATGACGCCCGACGCCGTCGACCGCGTGGGCCACCGGCAGGGCACCTGGAAGTGAGCTACTGCTGCGCGCTTCCGTCCGGGGTCGAGCTCTGAATCTGCTCCCTCATGGAAAGCGGCAGAATCTCCCACTGCTCGGGGCGCAGAAACTTCTGGGCGGCTGACACCGCTGTCGCTGTATTTCGCGACGCCTCCTCCAGCATCAGCGCCACACTGCCAGTCATCTGCCCAACATCACCCGCTTCGCGCGACCTGGCCAGCAAAGCGCGGATGCTCTGATAGATCCTGCCGTTCTTCGCCTGCAGGCTGTCCGCGACATCGGTAAGCCCGACGATCTGTACCGCGCTGAGGTGAAGCGTGTCCTTGAGCGCCAGAATGTCGGCGACGGGATTTGGCACTGTTGCATCCGCGTCACTTCGGCGCTCCCTCTCCCGCTCC
>DATBXT010000235.1:0-13401 GCA_036514115.1 Gemmatimonadaceae bacterium | reverse complement strand
GGTCGTGCTTCGCCGGATGCTGGTCGCCCCATTTCATGAACGCGCGGATCGCCGTCGGCGCCGTGTAGAGAATGGTCACGCCGTAGCGCTCGCAGATGTCCCAGAAGCGATCGCGCTGCGGCCAGTCCGGCGCTCCTTCGTACATCACGCACGTTGCTCCGTTGGCAAGCGGACCATACACGAGATACGAGTGACCGGTTACCCAGCCGATGTCCGCCGTGCACCAGAAGACGTCGTCGTCCTTGAGGTCGAAGACCGTCTTCGTGGTCGATGCGACGCCGGTGAGATAACCACCGGTAGTGTGCACAATCCCTTTCGGTTTTCCCGTCGTGCCCGACGTGTACAGGATGTATAGAACGTCTTCCGCGTCCATCACCTCAGGCTCGCATTTCTCCGCGGCGTCCTTCATCAGGTCGTGCCACCAGAGATCGCGGCCGGATTTCATCATTATTTCGGTCTTCGGCGGCGCCTTTGCGCTGGCCGCGCCGGCAATCTGCACCCGCCCGGTGCCCGAGAGATCGCGCTTTACCACAATCACGTGCTCAATCGATTGGGTGCCCTCGAGAGCAGTGTCGGAATTCTTTTTTAGCGGGACGACGTTGCCGCGGCGATAGCCAATGTCGGACGTGATCAGCACCCTGGCGCTGGCGTCGTTGATTCGATCGCGCAGTGAGTCCGGCGAGAAGCCGCCGAATACAACCGAGTGAATGGCGCCGATTCGAGCGCAGCCGAGCATCGCCACGGCGGCTTCGGGAATCAGCGGGAGATAGATCGCGACGCGATCTCCTTTGCCGACGCCGAGATTCTTCAGGACGTTGGCGAATTTCTGAACTTCCCGATGCAGCTCGCGGTACGTGATGGTGCGACAGTCGCCCGGCTCACCTTCCCAGATCAACGCCGGTGTGTCGGCGCGTTTACCCGCTGCGTGCCGGTCCACACAGTTCACGGCGACGTTGAGCTTCCCACCGATGAACCACTCCGAGTGGGGCGGCTTCCATTCGAGAACCTTGGTCCACGGCTTCATCCAGTCCAGCTGTTTGGCCTGTTCGGCCCAGAACGCTTCGGGATCGCGCGCCGCCTGTTCGTATATATCGGCGGAGGGGACGTTTGCCTGGCGGGTGAATGCCGGTGGCGGCGGGAACTTGCGGTTTTCCTCGAGGAGGACGTCGATGTCGTTCATTGGTCGCGGAAGGTAGTCGTCGCTTGGTTCGGCTCGATTAGCAAGGATACGGCGTTTTGCGCCGCTGTCGCCAGAGTGGCAACTTCTAGGCGAAGCTTCGCCGTTGGGCTGCTCTCTTCCTGATACTGAATCGCATGTCCTCTAAAATCTCAGCCAGCGGGGGGCCGATCGTCGAGGTCGCCGAACTAACGCGCGAATTTGGCCGTCGTCGAGCAGTGGTTGGAGTAAGCTTCGCGTTATCAGCCGGTGAATGCCTCGCCCTTTTCGGTCCCAACGGTGCGGGAAAGACGACTCTGCTGCGGGTACTGGCCGGCCTGCTCCGTCCAACCTCAGGGGACGCCCGGATTTCCGGCATCCCGCTCCCCGGAGGACCGCCCGCGCGAGCGCGAGTTGGACTGATCTCACACCGCAACATGCTCTACGAAGCGCTCTCGGCGCGCGAGAACGTCGCCTTTGCCGCGCGCCTGTATGGAGTCAGTGACGCCGACGAGAGAGTCGAGGCATCGCTGCAAAGGATGTCGATGCTCGAGCGCGCCGATGCGCCGGTTCGATCGCTGAGCCGCGGAATGCAGCAGAGGGTTTCCATCGCCAGAGCAATGGTTCATTCGCCACAGCTGGTTCTCGCTGACGAGCCTTACAGCGGACTCGATGAAAGCGGAGCGCGGGCGTTGACCACGCTCCTGCGGGAGCTGCGCAGCTCGGGGACTGCCGTCATCGTCGTCACCCATAATCTGTCCGAAGGCCTGTCACTGGCCACGCACGCAGCGATGATGCAGCGCGGTCGTTTCATCCGCTACGAGGCTGTCGACGGCATCGACGCCGTCGCATACGCGACCTCGTACCGCGAGGCACTGGCCGGTGACTGATACCCTGCGCGATGCATGGGTGATTGCGCGCAAGGATCTCTCGATCGAGTTCCGCACGCGCAGCGCTTTTTTCTCGGCCGTCGTGTTCGCTCTCCTCGGGCTGGTCATTTTTTACTTCGCCTGGGATCCTACCGCGGTAAGTGTGACGGATCTGGCGCCGGGCGTGCTGTGGGTGATCTTCACGTTCTCCGGACTGCTTGGCCTTCACCGCTCCTTCGGAATCGAGATCCAGGATCACGCGATAGATGGCTTACTCGCCTCGCCGATAAGCAGGGAATCCATTTTCCTGGGCAAAGCGACCGCCAATCTGATCTTCGTCGCCGCCGTCCAGCTCGTGGCGATCCCGGCGCTGGTGCTCTTCTACAACCTTCCCCTCGGCGATGTTTTCGCGCCGCTGATTGCGATCGCGATTCTGGCGGCGGTTGGGCTGGTCGCAGTAGGAACGTTGTTCAGCGCGATGGCAATCAATACACGGCTGGCCGAGCTCCTCCTGCCGATGCTCTCGCTCCCTTTCTTCGTGCCGATAGTGATCGCGGCGTCGCAATCGACCGCGAAGCTGCTAAGCGGGCGGCCGGTGGCCGAGGCGGGGGCGTGGATCAAGCTGCTTCTTGCGTTCGATATTGTATTCGTGGCCATAAGCACACTCGCTTATCGGTTCACGGTCGATGATTAGGCGGGTTCGCGCTGACACCCGTCCAGTTGTAGTTCATTAAGTTTGATGTGCAAATGCCTCGCTCATCCAAAACGAAGCTTCCCTGGCTCCCAACGGTCGCGGGCGCGGCGGTGCTTGCCACGGTTATAAGAGCCGCGTACTTCACCCCGCTCGAGGCGAAACAGGGGGCGGCACAAAAGATTTTTTACCTCCACGTTCCCGCAGCCTGGGTCGCGTTTCTGGCGTTCTTTCTCGTTGCGGTGGCCAGTGGAGTCTACCTGTGGCTTCGCGATGTGCGTCTCGATCGTTTCGCGGAAAGCTCCGCCGAGGTGGGCGTGGTGTTCACCACGGTCGTGCTGATCACTGGGCCACTCTGGGCGAGACCGATCTGGGGCACTTTCTGGGCGTGGTGGGATGTCCGGCTCGTGTCGACGCTGTTCCTGTGGTTCATCTACGTTTCATATCTCGTGCTGCGCGGCGCGATCGACTCACCGCCGCTTCGGGCGCGTTATTCGGCCGTGCTCGGCATCATGGGTGCGTTCCTGATTCCGTTCATCCATCTCAGTGTCTACCTGTTCGCGACGATGCACCCGATGCCCATCGTCGGAAAGCCGAGTAAGCCGTCGCTGCCGAACGAGATGTTGCTCACGCTGATGCTCTCGCTGATGGCGTTCACGCTGCTCTATTTCGCGTTCCTTCGATCTCGCTATGAGCTCGCCACGGAGCGGGATGCGTTTGCCGATACGGTGATCGACGATGCCTGAGACTTCGGCCTACTATCACGTCGCTTACACCATCGCGCTGGGCATCTATGCCGCGTACGCGTTGAGTCTTTACACGCGCAGGCGTAAGCTGAGACGGCACCAGTGACAGACCTCGATGTTGCCGGCGTTGCGCCGAGCGAAGTGTCGGATCCCATCAACGCGCGGATACTCGCCGTTTCGGAGGATCGAATAGCCGGCTTTGTCGAGGAGCCATTCGCCGCCATTGCCGCGTCGTCAGGACTTGGCGAGGACGTTGTGCTGGATCGGTTGCGTGCGATGCTGGCGGCGGGAGTTATTCGTCGGATCAGACAAACGCTCATGGCGACGAACCTCGCGCCCGGAGCGCTCGTCGCGTGGCACGTTCCAGCAGAGAAACTCGACGCCGCGTTCAGGTTCATGGCGGACGAGGATCCGTTCTCCGGCCACGTAGTAATTCGGTCGACGGACGGTGATACTCCCGGCTCGGTCTACAAGCTGTGGACCACGCTCAAAGTGCCGCAGGGTTTTTCGATGGAACGCCACTGCGAGTTTCTGGCGACGGCGGTCGGTGCGCTTGCCTTTCGCGTGATGCCTGCGAGAAAACTTTTCACGCTCGGCGTCGGCCACGTTCGCCGCCGCGGGATGGAGCCAGGCTCGCGGAGCGACGAGCCTGGTCGTGTCCTCGACACGAACATTGTGGAGCTGTCGGCGGAGGAGTGGCAGGTGCTTACCGCACTGAAGCGAGAGCTGGATGTAGACGACGTCGCCCCCGACCTGTGGTACAAGCGGGCGGCTGAAGCTGACGTCTCGCTCGATGAGTTCGTGCGTGTGGCGAGATCTCTCAGCGAGCGAGGAGTGATCGGGCGGTTCTCGACTTTTCTCGAGCACGTAAAGCCGTCGGCTACGGGTGAGCGCGTGACGCGATACAACGCGCTGTTTCACTGGCGCGTACCCGAAGGCCGGGAAATCGAGGCCGGTCGCGAAGTAGGCCGCCACCACATCCTCACCCACGCTTATTGGCGCGAAGGCGGGCCAGAGTTCGCCAACGTCAACATCATGGCGGTAGCTCACGGCACGGAGAAGCAGCTCGTACTCGAGCACAAAGCCGCCATCGACCGGCACCTCGATGAAGCCGGCATCCCGGTGCTCTACACCAATGTCTTCTGGGGTGGGCGCAGTGAGATCAAGCCCTCGGAGATATCGCCCGTCCAATACGCGAAGTGGGCCGCCGGGGTCGGACTGATCACAACGGGAAGCACGAGCCGGGCGTGAGCGAGGGCAAGGTCTTCTTCGTTGGTGCCGGCCCGGGCGAGCCCGACCTGATAACAGTCAAAGGCAAGCGCCTGATCGAGTCGGCTGACGCGGTCGTCTACGACGCCCTCGCCAATTCCGCGCTCCTTCCACCAGGCGCGCGCGAGACGGGGAGGCCCGAGCTTTACTACGTTGGCAAACGCGGCGGAGCAAAGGACTCCGTCAGCCAGCAGGAGATCAACGAGCTGTTGGTAAGATTGGCCAGAGAAGGCAAACGCGTTGTGCGCCTGAAGGGAGGAGACCCATTCGTCTTCGGCCGCGGCAGTGAAGAAGCGCAGGCAATGAATGATTCATCCGTGCCGTTCGAGCTGGTGCCCGGAATCACCGCCGGAATTGCCGCGCCGATGTACGCGGGGATTCCCGTAACTCACCGTGGGTTGTCTACGTCGGTGACGTTTGTCACGGGACACGAAGATCCGGCCAAACCGCACACGCAGACCAACTGGTCGGCCCTCGCGAAATCCGGCGGCACGATCGTGCTGTACATGGGAGTGAAGACTCTGGCGAGCATCACCCGCGCGCTGATGGAAGGTGGGATGGCTTCCGAAATGCCGGCCGCTGCGGTCCAATGGGGGACTCACCCGAAACAACGGACCGTAGTCGCGACCCTCGATACAATCGCTGCAAAGGCGGTTGAAAAGAACATCGCCGCGCCTTCCATCATCGTGATCGGCTGGTCAGTGGTACTTCGCGACGAGATGAATTGGTTCGAGGAGCGTCCACTGTTCGGCAAACGCATTGTCGTGACCCGCGCGACCCAACAGGCGCATGCATTGAGTGACAAGCTGCGCGAGCTTGGCGCCGACGTTCTGGAAATGCCCGCCACCCAGATCGCGCGGCTCGATCTCTCGCCGCTCCGTGACGCGATCCGCGATCTATCCAGCTACCAGTGGCTCATGTTCACCAGCCAGAACGCGGTCGCAATTTTCTGGGAGCAGCTGCTGGGCGAGGCAAAGGATGCGCGAGCGCTGGCGGGATTGAAGATCGCGGCGATCGGTCCCGCGACGGCGGGCGCGCTGCTGGAGCACGGCATCGCCGTCGACGTAATTCCTGAGCGCTTTGTCGCCGAAGGCCTGCTCGACACGATCCGTGAGCGCGATGACATCGCCGGAAGCCGGGTCCTTTACGTGACCGCGGAAGGTGCGCGCGAAGTACTGCCCCGCTCATTGGAGGAGATGGGCGCGGACGTCGCCGTTCTGGAATCGTACCGCTCGATCATCGATGGCCAGGGCGCCGCCAGGTTGGTGCGCGCCATCGAGGGAGGGACGGTCGATCTGGTGACCTTCACATCGGGATCAGCCGTGCGTGGCTACGTCGATGCCGTAGGCGAAGAGATCTCCACGCGGGTTCCAGCCGCGTCCATCGGCCCACAGACCTCGGAAGCCGTTCGCGACGCCGGGATCGAGCTGAAGATCGAGGCAAAGGAAGCGACCATCGACGGACTCTTGTCGGCAGTGCTCAGTGCCTTCTAAAAAGAAGTCGAATCCGGATGAGGTAAGGATCGGAACTCGCGCATCTGAGCTCGCGCTCCGTCAGGCACGACTGGTGGAAGCCGCGCTCCTCGCGCGCGGTATCGTCGCCGAGCTGGTGACGTTCAAGACGACTGGCGACAAGAAGCTCGATCAGCCGCTCAATGAGATCGGCGCCAAGGGTTTGTTCACCCGCGAGCTGGAAGTTGCGCTGTCGAAAAACAAGATCGACTGCGCTGTTCATTCATTGAAGGATCTGCCGTCGGAGTCTCCGGACGGTCTCGAGATAGTGGCTCTGCTCGAGCGCGAGGACCCACGGGACGTGTTGGTGGTCAACCGACAGACAGGCGTCGACAACCTCGATGAGCTGCCCGCGGGCTCCCGCGTCGGCACGTCGAGTCTGCGCCGACGAGCGCTTCTACTCGCGCGAAGGCCTGATCTCGAAGTGGTCGAGCTGCGCGGCAACGTGCCGACCAGACTCAGCAAAGTCGAACAGGGAAGTGTTCACGCGGCCGTGCTCGCTGCAGCGGGCTTGATTCGTCTCGAGGTCGAGCGCCGAATCACCATGTTCCTCGAGCCGCCGGAATGGCTGCCGGCGGCGGGCCAGGGCGCCATCGCCGTTCAGGTGAGAAGCGACGATGCGCAAATGAAATCCCTGCTCGCGCCGCTCAATCACGAAGGGACATCGGTGGCGACGCGCGCCGAAAGGTCGTTTCTCGCAGCGCTGGAAGGCGGGTGCCAGGTCCCGATTGGCGCGCTGGTCAGCGCGGTCGACGGCAAGCCTACATTATATGGTATGCTCGCCGACCTGAGCGGGCGGCATATCGTCCGCGGCTCACGCCTGCTCGACCTGGGCGACCCCGAGTCGACTGGTGAAGCTTTGGCGGACGAAATCCGCTCCCGAGGCGGAGCAAGCCTGCTGGTCGAGCTTCGCCAGCTTTCCAGCGTACCAGCTCCACAACCTGAATAGATGTCCAGCTTCCCGCAGTATCGCGCCCGCCGTCTTCGACGCACAGCCGCCCTCCGCAATCTTGTAAGGGAGACGCACCTCGCGCCCGCGCAGCTGGTGCTGCCGGTTTTCGTGCGCGACGGGAGGAAGGTGCGTAAGCCCGTCGAATCGATGCCGGGCATCAATCAGACCTCCGTCGACGAGATGTTGCGGGACGCGGAAGCGGCGGCCAAGGCGAAGGTCGGCGGCATCATTCTGTTCGGCGTGCCGGAGACGAAAGATGCCACGGGCTCTTCTGCCTGGGACGAAAAGGGCGCGGTGCAGCTCGCGGTGCGCGCGCTCAAAAAGGAACTTCCCGATCTGGTCGTGATCACCGATGTCTGCATGTGCGAGTACACCGATCACGGCCACTGTGGCGTCTTACGCAACGGCGAAGTCGATAATGATGCCACTCTCGAGCTTTTGTCTCGCTCCGCTTTATCTCATGCGGCGGCCGGAGCTGACTTAGTCGCCCCGAGCGACATGATGGACGGCCGGGTCGGCGCGATACGCTCGGCGCTGGACGGCGAGGGTTTCTCCGGTGTCTCCATTCTCAGTTATGCCGCCAAGTACGCGTCCGCTTACTACGGGCCTTTCCGCGAGGCGGCCGAGTCCACGCCGAAGAGCGGCGATAGACGCGGTTACCAGATGGATCCGGGCAACGCTGAAGAAGCGCTGCGAGAAGTGCGCGCGGATATCGAAGAAGGAGCGGACGCGGTCATGGTAAAGCCCGCGGGGCCGTACCTCGATATCGTCTCCCGCGTGAAACAGGAAACGGGCTATCCGGTGGCGGCATATCAGGTGAGCGGCGAGTACGCGATGATATGCGCGGCTGCCGAGCGCGGGTGGATCGAGAAGGAGCGCGTGATGATGGAGTCCTTACTCGGAATACGGAGAGCGGGCGCCGATTTCATCGTGACCTATTTCGCGACCGAAGCGGCGCGGCAGTTATGACTGTCGACGGGGCCAGTTTCAATCGAACCAAACAATGACTCTTCGTCAGGCCTTTCTGTTTTCAGCAGTTCTCACGTCAGTCGCAACCATTCCAGAGGCCACGTTGGCGCAGAGCGACGCATCCACCACTCAGCCCCCATCCGGCACTTCCCCGAAAATCGATACGGTTCCTCCTAAAACCGTTGTCGAGACTCCGTTCACCTTTGAGAGCGGGACGCTCGTGTTGCCGGGTACACTCACGCTTCCCGTAAATCACAGTCACCCGCTTCCCGTTGCACTGATAGTTGCCGGATCGGGTCCGACCGATCGCAACGGTAATTCGGCGGGTCCGCTGAAAGCGCAGAACAACTCCAATCTCTATGCGATTCTCGCCTGGCAGCTGGCGAACGCCGGAATCGCCTCCGTTCGCTACGACAAACGCGTACTCGGGGATAATCTTCAGAAGATCGACTTGCCGGCGATTACGATCGACGATTTCGTCGACGACGTTACCTCAGGCGCGCGAGCGCTGGCGTCGGACCGGCGATTTTCGAAGGTCGTGCTAATCGGTCACAGTGAAGGCGCGGAGCTGGTGCTGCAGGCGGTGAATCGCGGCGCGCCAGCCGCCGGGGTTGTAATGATGTCAGGCGCCGGACGACCGATCATGAGCGTGATCCGGGAGCAGCTTTCGAAGCAGCTGCCGCCCGAAGAACTCACCAAGTGGGACTCCGCTTCGGCGCGCTATCTTCGCGGCGAAGACCCGGGCGAAGTCCACCCAGGATTACGCCAGCTGCTCCTGCCAACCAACCTCAAGTTCATGCAGACGTGGGTGAAATACGATCCACCCGCCGAGATTGCCAGGGCGAAAGTGCCGGTGCTGATCGTACAGGGCGGCCACGACATCCAGGTCAGCGAGGCCGATGCGCGAAGCCTCAAGGCGGCGCATCCGGCAGCGGACTTATTGCTGATTCCCGCGGCGAATCACGTCTATAGAGCGACCGACACGGACGATCGGCTGGCGCAGCTGAAGCTTTACACCGATCCGACAATTCCCGTCGTTCCAGAGCTGGCGACCGGTATTGCGCACTGGATCACTCGTTTGAAGTAGGCGAGACCAGCCGCGAACTGCCTCCGGCGGTTAACTTGTACGCTCCATGAAGATCGACAATGCGATATAGGCTGTTCCCCGGAACCGGGATCGAGGTGAGCGAGATCGGTTTCGGCACGTGGACGCTGTCGACCGGCTGGTGGGGCGAAAAGACAGACGAGCAAGCGGTCGAGATGCTCCGGCTCGCCCACTCGACGTACGGCGTGAATTTCTTCGACACCGCGGACACTTATGGCAATGGACGCGGCGAGCGCCAGCTGGCGGAAGCCTTCCGAGGCAAACGCGACGCCGTGGTGTACTCGACCAAGATCGGTTACGACATCTATGACCCGGCAGCCCAGGCGGCGCGGCGCGGTCAGAACGAGCTGCCGCAGAAGTTCGACGCCGACTATATGAGGTTCGCGCTCGATAAATGTCTGGAGCGTCTCGAGACCGATCACATCGACGTCCTCCAGCTGCACAACATCAAGATGGAGCACGTCCGGGATCAGGCGATCTGGCAGACGCTGCGCAAAATGAAGGACGAGGGTTTGATCGGCGTCTGGGGCGCGGCATTCGGGCCGGCCATCGGCTGGCTCTATGAAGCGGTGGAGCTGTGTGACCGCGAGAGCGACATCGGAACCATCCAGATGATCTGGAACATCCTGGAACAGCATCCGGGGACTGCGATGATCGAGGCCGCGCGAGAGACCGCGCCAAACTGCTGCTTCAATATCAGGGTTACGCACGCATCGGGGATGCTGGAGGGGAAGTACAACGAGGACACCGTCTTCGCGGCAAACGATCACCGGCGGCATCGTCCGAGATCGTGGCTAACCAACGGGTTGAAAAAGGTGCGCACCCTCGACTTTCTCACCACGCAGATGACTCTGGGCCAGGCGTCCCTCAAATGGCTGCTGGCGGAGCCGACCGTAGTCACGACGCTCCCCAACATCTACGACCTCGAGCAGCTCGAGGAATTTGCCACGGCTTCGGAGAAGGCTGATCTGACTTTGCAGGAGATGGAGCGCATCGCCGAGCTCGCCGCGCATAATTTTGGCGTGGAGGAAGAGCCGATGAATTACAAGGGCACAATGCAGCGGGTCACCGCTTGATAAACCTTTGGCACGAGCTGCCGCCCGGTAGCCATCCGCCCGACGACGTCACTGCAGTAATCGAAATTCCCGCAGGGAGCCGGAACAAGTACGAGCTCGACAAGACGAGCGGTATGATCCGTCTCGATCGCGTTCTCTATTCCGCGGTGCACTACCCTGGAGATTACGGCTTCATTCCGCGCACCCTACACGAGGACGGCGACCCTCTCGACGTCCTCGTCCATCTCAACGAGCCGACCTTTCCAGGCTGTCAGATCGACTGCCGGCCCCTCGGCGTTCTGAAGATGCTGGACCGCGGCGAGCCCGACGACAAGATTCTGGCGGTGCCGTGTCACGATCCCTATTACCACGAATATTTCGACATCGCGGATCTTTCACAGCACTATTTGAAGGAAGTGGAGCACTTCTTCCATATCTACAAGGATCTCGAAGGCCGGCGGGTGGAAATCATTGGCTGGCAGAAGAGCGAGATAGCGGCACGAGTGATCAACGAGTCGATCGACCGCTACCAGGAGAGATTTCATCAGGTCGGCACATAACATCATTCGGCGCTCCGGCGGATGTGCCGGCAGCGGAGGACGATAAATGAATACGCAGCGGTCAATCGCCGCTTCATTCGCGGTAACAATGTTCGTAGTCGCACTCGCGTCTGCCTGCAACAAGGGCGACGAGAAAGCGGTAAAAGGTCCGAACGCGCCAAACGCAGCGGGTCACGACAGCGTCAGTGACATCGCGCTCAGCGAGGACGGGCTCGGTCAGATTCAGATCGGCATGACGCTCGACGATGCGGTCAACATGGGTCTGCTGAACGAGAATCCGAACATGAATCCGCGCTGTGACTTCGTATATCCGGCAGTCGGCTCGGGAATACCGGACGTCGGAGTGATGGTCGTCCGCGGCAAAATCGCGCGCATCGACGTCGACACCGGTTCCGTGACCACCGAAGATGGCGTGAAAATCGGCGACACCGAAGACAAGGTTAAGAGCGTTTACGGAGACGACGTGACGATCGAGCCGCACAAGTACATCACCGGCGGCCATTACATGACGGTGATGGGCGACAGCGCCAGTGCGGGCAAGGCGCTCGTCTTCGAGACCGACGGCACTCGCGTGTCGAATTTTCGGGCGGGACGATTGCCCGAGGTGAAGTGGGTCGAGGGGTGTAGCTAGGCCGGCGAGAAGTGGCCGGGATTTTTCTGACGGCTGAGTGGCGCTACCTGATGCTGCTCAATTTCGAGATCGAACCATCGATTCTGCAGCCGCTGGTTCCCCGCGGCACCGAGCTCGACGAGAGGGCGGGACGCCATTTTATCAGCCTCGTCGGATTCCTTTTTCTCGATACGCGCATACTCGGCGTTCCCGCCTTCTTCCATCGCGATTTCGAAGAGATAAATCTTCGATTTTACGTGCGCCGAAGTGTCGGCGGAGCGATTCGCCGCGGGGTGGTTTTCATTCGCGAGATGGTTTCGCTTCCGCTCGTTGCGACGGTGGCCCGGCTTACCTATAACGAGCCCTACCGCATCGTGCCGATGCGACACGCCATCCGTGCGATGGGTACCGCTCTCCAAAGCGCCGAGTACCGCTTTGGAAGCCCGCGCGATGAGTGTCGCTTCGAACTGCGCGCCGACGGTGACGCGTCCCCGATCGCAGTCGGCTCCGATGAAGATTTCTTTACCGACCGGCCGTGGGGTTATACCAGACAGCGGGATGGTGGCACGATCGAATATCACGTCGAGCATCCCCGCTGGAACACCTGGTCCAGCGCCGGTGGTGAAATCAATGGTCCCATCGGGGATTTCTACGACGAGCCGTTTTCTAGTATACTCTCTGGTACTCCTGCCTCCGCTTTTATCGCCGATGGGTCGGCGGTCGCGGTGCACCTGCCGGAGCGAATCGCTTAACTCCAGCCGTCACGCCGATGCCAGCCACAGCGCCCACTACGGATCTCCGCTATCCCGTTGGAAAGTTCAGCTGGGATGCCCCAATCAAGGAAACTGATCACGCCATGCTCATCGCGACGATCGCGGAGACGCCGGGGGCGCTGCGGTCCGCGGTCGCGGGACTTGCGCGGGATCAGATAGAAACGCCATACCGGCCCGGCGGCTGGACGGTCAAACAGGTCGTTCATCACGTCGCCGACAGTCACCTGAATGCGTACACGCGCTTCAAGCTGGCGCTGACGGAAGACGAGCCTACCATCAAGCCTTACGACGAAGCCGCGTGGGCCGAGCTCGCCGATTCCCGCAGAGTTCCGCTCGAGGTTTCACTGGAGCTGCTCGATGCGCTGCACTTGCGGTGGGTGAGTGTGCTGAGGTCTATGGACTCCGCTGATTTCCGGCGGGGGCTCATGCATCCCGAGCAGAAAAAGGTTCTCACTCTCGCGCAGATGCTCGGCCTTTACGCGTGGCACGGGCGGCACCACGTCGCGCATATCACGTCGTTGAGAAAGCGCGAGGGTTGGTGATGTCGGCGGCACCCCGCTTGCCACTCTGATTCGTCCAACTCGACGGTGGTGACGGTGAAAAAAAACAAAATGAATCCTCGACGCGCGACCTGGTTGCTGGTGGGCGCCGGCGCGGCGATGGTTGCGGGCAGGCTTGTTGAGCGCGGAATGGAAACGGGATGGCGGAAGTGGCAGGGAGATGAGCCGCCGGAGAAACCCTGGCGCAGTGAAGGAAACTGGCCGCAGGCTTTGGCATGGACCGCGTTGTCGGCGGCCGCCGTCGCAACTGCGGAACTCGTCGCGCGACGGAGCGCGCACCTCGGACTTCGCCAGCTGACGGGGAAGCGGGTACCCGCTGGTCTGTGAAGCATTCGCCCGCGTTCCTTCGGCTCGTCGAGGACGCGAAGGCGCGTATCCGCGAGATAAGCATCGACGAGACCCGCAGGAAACTCGAATCTGGCTCGGCGCGGGTGATCGACGTTCGCGAAGAGAGCGAATGGGCCGCGGGCCACATCCGTGGCGCTGAGTACATGGGCCGCGGTGTCCTCGAGCGGGACATCGAGGAACGCGTGCCCGACAAGAATGGCGAGCTGATTCTCTACTGCGGCGGCGGG
>DATBXT010000234.1:0-4148 GCA_036514115.1 Gemmatimonadaceae bacterium | reverse complement strand
GGCGCGGCGCTCCCGGAATATCATTTCCCGCGTAACTCGGATCCGAGACGTAGCTGTATCGGGCCACTGTGTACGAGGTGCGCAGCGAGAGGTGATCTGCGACATCACCGTGAACGAAGACAGCGCCGGGCAGCTGGTAGGTCAAGCCGGCCTCGATTCCGGAGTGTCGCGTCTTTGGTGCATTGCGGTAAGTGGGGACGGTAAACGGAGCAGCGGGGAACGGCTGCACGTTGACGTTGAGTATCTCGTTCCTCAGCTCGACGTCATACACCGATAAATCCCAGCCAAATCCGAGCCTCGTGCCGCGCCCGCCGAGCTCGTATTGCCACGCGCTTTGGCCATCGAGCGGGATGTAGCCCGGAATCGTGAGGCTATTCAGCTCGAGGAGCAGCGGCGGTTCGTAGCTCCGACTGGCGTTGCCGAAAATCTGCGCCCCACCGGGGTGAAACGAGTAGATGAAGCCAAGTTTGGGACTGATCGGGTTGTACGTTCTTTTGTCCGACTGGTCACCGTTCGACAAAAAGAAATCGTTGGTCTCCCGGCTGGCTCGCTCTCCCCGCAGACCCAACACCACCGAGAACTGCGCTGTTAGCGACAGAATATCCTCGGCGTACAACGCATACGTCGTCGCGATGTCATGCTGATTCTTGGTCAAGGCACCGTGCTCGCCCATGTCATTCTCGTACTGACGATTCAGCAGCGACTCATAAGCGGGCTGGAATCCAAGTGTGAACCTGTTCTCCAGTGCACCTGCCGGAGCGCTGTTCTCGTAACGGAGCTCCGCGCCGTAGTCGTGGCTGATCTGGGAAATCACTTCGAATATTGGGTGATCGATGTCCCGGTACTGCATATAGGGACTGATTTCCAGTCTCTGGTTGGGCGTCAGCTGCGTGCGAAGCTGGAGGCCGATGTGATGCAGATCGTAGTCGCGTCCCCAGCGGTTGCTGACATTGGTCGGATCGGCCGAGCGTGGATCGCTCTCGAACGTCGCCCGGTCGAGTGATCCTGGCAGCTCCTCCTTCACGTGCGCGAAGAAGTAGAAAGCGCGCGCATCGGTGTTGTCTGATACGCGATAGCCGCCGTGCAGGTTGACGCGATCGCGCTGGGTGCTCGACCACTGCCGATATCCGTCGAGTGACGTGCGTCCGTAACTGGCGTAGTAATCGGCGGCGCCGTGCGTTCCCCCGGACTCGAGTTGCGTTTTATAGAACCCAAAACTCCCGCCTTCGCCAAACAGTGCGGCGGGTGCGGAGCTGTAACCGGTCTTGGTGTCGAGGTTGATCGCGCCGCCGAGTGTTGACCCTCCGTATCGGAGTGCGTTGCCACCCTTGTAGACCTCGATCGATTCAGTTGTGAGCAGCTCGAGCGACTCGAAGTCGGTGAAGCCGTCCGCGTTCCGGTAAGGCATTCCGTTGACGAGCAGGTTGATTCCGCGCGCGTGGAAGTTGTTTCGCAGGCCCGATCCGCGAATGGAGATCTGACTTTCGTCGGCAGCGCCGAATCGCGGCTGGATGTAAACGCCGGGAACAAACTGGAGCACGTCCTTGAGGTTCGCCTGCCGGGTGGCCCGGATTTGCGGCGTACCGACTATCGCTACTCCACCCGGAATCCTCGCCAGGGCCTCGCGGCGCTCGGCTTGATCCGTTCTGGTGCCGATGACCGTGACGCCGGTAAGCGTCGCCACTTTCAAGGCGAGGCTGACGGTGACTTCGACCGGGCTCGACGCCGTCACCGTTACAGAGTCTACCGATTCGATGTAGCCGGACCGCCTGGTGTGGACGACGTGACCGCCGATGGAAACGGAATCGACTCGAAAACTGCCGTCGACAGCTGATTCGGCGGCCGGAGGATCGTCGTCAACCGAAACGAACGCGCCGACGATCGGAGAGCCGTCGGTCGCGAGCACCCGTCCGGTGAGACTCCCGGTCGACTGAGCTGAAGCATGTAACGGAAATACGGCAGACACGACGGCTGCCAATGCGAGAGCGGAGGTGATGCGTCGAATGAACGATATGTGGTACATGCTTCCGGGGTCCGAATGGGCGCGACGCATCGGCGCAAATCGCCGACTGCGAAGACACCTTCAGTGAATTGTGGACGGAGCCCGCGCGGCGGACGACAGCTACGCGCGAGAGGAAGCTGGAGGGGGCCCGTTGGAGAACGGTCGCAGGAATTGCGGCGCCACGATCGCTGGTGAAGCGTACGCGAAGGGGGCCGCCGGCACTTCGACAGTGTTGGACGCAAGGGAGATCGGAGACGCTGTGACAGCAACCACTGTCCCGCCCGTGCTGCAGTCTCCGAGACAAGTGCACTGGGTCGCGTGACCGCCGTCTTTCTGCGGTTGCGAATGCTTCGCCACGGTCCCAGCAGTGGCGTGCGCGGAGTGTGTTGCCGCGTGGTGGGTCGCGTGCGAAGCGTCGATGGCCAGCGCCCCGTGCATGACGCACGTGTGCAGCTGCGCCGGCTCGGCCAGACAAACGACGAGCCAGACAGAGAGCACTGCGGCCAGAATTCGAGACATCACATGGCGGCGCACGAAGCGAATATAGGCGGCCTGGAGCCCTCGAACCATTGCCGGTTCGGGGAGAAGCTTGTTTGGGAAGGCGTACGCTGCTGTGCGAGGGGCAGCCGGCGTCACGGCTTTACTGTCGGCGCAACGCGCGCGATTCGCCCCAACGCCGCGATGAGCGTGAGATCCGACTCGGGAGTCCATTCAACCAGCCAGCGGACTGTTTTCTGAACCCATACGCGGTCGATCGCTCGACGTTCGAGCGCCCGCTCGCGCTCAACGCTCAACTCGCCAGCGAGATGCTCCAGTTGGGGTTGTGCATCGTCGCCGTTGATCGTGGTCATGCCAGCGGCCAGGCACTTCCGTGCCTGCGCGATCGCTTCGTCGAACGCGGATTCCAGTTCAGCGGGTGTGGCCAAAGGCGCTTTTTGTAACGGGTCGGTAGAGACTTTGGTGCAAGTAAGTGAGTACTTGCACCACAGGGTCGATGCCGATAATATGCCCGGCTATGAATCGCAGAGATGAAATTCTTGCCGCGGCCGCCGGTGTGTTCGCGCAGCACGGCTTCCGAGGCTCGACTACCCGCCGCATCGCTGACGCCGCCGGTGTCAATGAAATCACCATCTTCCGTCAATTTGGATCAAAGGAAGCGTTGCTCCGCGAAGCCATGGGTTTTATGACGCAATCCGTTGGCCTGACGACGCTTCCGGAATTTCCAGTCGATGCGGAAGCGGAGCTCACCGCCTGGAGTGACAGCTTCATACAGCATCTGAGACTTCGCAGCTCGATCATCCGTAAGACCATGAGTGAGATGGAAGAGCGACCTGACATGAGTGAATGCGCCAGCTATGTACCGAGACAGGCGTCGAATGACCTCTGCCTCTACCTGGCGGCATTGAAGCGCCAGGGCTACGCCGTGGGCGAATTCGATCCGAAAACGGCGGCCGCTATGCTCATGGGGGCAATTTTCGCGGACGCCATGGGCCGCGAGATGATGCCGGACGTATATCCGCAGCCCGAAGGGAAAGCCGCGCACATGTACGCCTGCCTCCTTCTCCGCGCGATCGGTGTCGAAAACGGCTCCCCTCAAGCGACGACTAAGCAGGCGAAGCAACCGAAACGAACGAAACAGCCCAAACGCACCAAACAACTTTCTTCCTGATCAGTGTCTTCCAATCAACTGACGCGCCGCGCCCACGGATTGGGCCGGCTCCTTCGGACGCCGCTGCTTCTGATTGCCGCGTTCGTACCCGCTTTCGCGGGAGCACAGGTGGTCACAACTCCGTCTGTCCCCATGACGGGAACTGCCCCTCGCGCGCTTACGCTCGAGGAGGCAATCCGCATCGCCCAGGTCCAGAGTGAGAATATCAGAATTGCGCGGGCCGGCGTGGAGCGCGCGCACGGCCAGCAATATCAGGCACGCAGCCAGTTCTTCCCGCAGATCGGCGGTACCGCCTCGTACACCCGCACGCTCGCGTCGCAGTTTTCGAGCGTTGGCGGCAGTACTCCACCTGTAGATACGACGAAGCCTGCTCCACCGCCCGCACCGTGTGATCAGTACCTGCGCGATCCGACAGCCACCACCGACGAGCGGCTGGCCGGTCTCGAGGATGCCAATCGCTGCGCCCTTGGAGGGAAT
>DATBXT010000233.1:0-4084 GCA_036514115.1 Gemmatimonadaceae bacterium | reverse complement strand
AACGCTTTCTTCCTTCGCAACAAGGATGCGGTGGAGAACCGCTTCCGCGCCGAGGTCGTTCAGGACGCGCCGGATGCGATCGAGGGCGTGGTGCACCGAATGGTGGACTGGACGGTGCAGCGTAACTTCAAGCTTTGGCGATCGGTCTTCACCGAGCTCGATGCGCACACCGCGCGCTTGCGTGAATCGGGGGCCCTCGCCGCGCACGGTGACACCGAGTTCCAGTAC
Source organism: Gemmatimonadaceae bacterium (assembly GCA_036514115.1). Classification (GTDB taxonomy): domain Bacteria; phylum Gemmatimonadota; class Gemmatimonadetes; order Gemmatimonadales; family Gemmatimonadaceae; genus UBA4720. The sequence continues at coordinate 3,856 of DATBXT010000233.1, read as the reverse complement.
AACCGGGAGGAGCTGTTCTCGAAGCTCCGCGAGCCGGTCGAAAGACGCCTCGACGAGTTCGATACCGAGAGAGAAGCACGCGAGATCGTGACCTCGGTGAAGGAGGCAGTGATGACCGCTTTCGGCGTCAACGTTCTGGCGATCGGACTCGGCGGAATCTTCATCGCTGTGTTCACGACCGCGGCGCTGGACTTTACCGGAGTTCTCACGGCGACGATCTTCGCCATCGCCGGGTGGATGATAATCCCGGCGAAACGCCGCCAGCTCATAAAGGAGTTCGAGAAAAAGATCTCCCAGCTGAACGACGATCTCGCTGCGCTGCTCAGCACCAAGTTCGAGGAGCAGCTGACGCGGTACGAGACCGATCTCCTCGAGGTCGTGGCGCCGTACGAGCGATTCCTCGAGACGGAACGTACGAAGCTCGAAGGCGGACTCGCGACGCTTCGCGGGGCGGATGAAGAGGTGACGACATTGGAGCGCCGCGTGAAGGAGACTTTCGTCACGGCCGAATCGACAGCGCGTCCCGAAAAGGCGGCTGGAAGTGAACGGCAACCCACTGGCGGGCCGCGTGCGTAAAAAAAAGCGGGGGGAAGAAATCATTCTTCCCCCGCTTGGTATCGTCAGGAACTATGTTCGAAGCTTCCATGCTTCGGTATGACCGCTGAGCGGCGCGCCGAGGACCAGGTGCAGCCGGCTCCTTACTAGTGTGACTCTCGCATTTCGGGCGACGGTCACCTCAGCAGTAAGGATTTTCGCGTCGGGCGTCATGGCGCGCTAGCCGACATTGAGCGCGGCGTTAGAGTTTAGGACATGCCAACCTATTTTCTGGCGCGACGCGTCCTCTCCCTCACCGCCTGTCTCGCCTTATTGATCAACACGCGGCTCTCCGCCCAACCCGGTGGCGACCGCGCGACCACTATCAAAGCGGGCGAGACGTGCCCGCCCGGCACGACTGAAATTCGTCCCCGCAGCTGTCTCGGGCCACAGGATCCGGCGCCCAGCATTCTCGACTATCGCCCGCGCTCGACGCTGGTCGCGCCGACGCATCTGGTGAGGAAAGCGCGCTATCCAGCGATCGACTTCCATGGACATCCACAGGGAATGTTGGGCAGCGTAGAGTCCCTCGCCCGGCTCGGTTCCGATCTCGATGCTCTGAATGTCCGGATGATGATCGTGGCGAACGACGTGTCTGGTGACGACCTGAAGCGCATCGTTGCGACGGTGAAGTCATCGCCCCGGATGAAAGATCGAGTGCGCGTACTGACGGGCATCGACTTTCAGAATGTGGGAACCGGGTGGGCGCAGCGCGCAGTCGCGCAGTTGGAAGCCGATGTCGCCGCTGGGGCGGTCGGAATCGGGGAGATCGACAAACGATTCGGTCAGACGATTCGCAAAGCCGATGGTTCACGTTTGGCGCTCGACGATCCCGCGCTCGATCCAATCTGGCAGGCGGCGGCGCGGCTCAAACTGCCTGTGTTCATTCATACTGGCGATCCGCAGGAGTTCTACCAACCGATCGACTACAACAATGAGCGCTGGCTCGAGCTCGAGCTGTTCCCGGGACGTCGCGTGTCGCCCGATCGGCATCCCAACTTCGAGGAGCTGATGAAGGAGCGCGACAATCTCTTTCGGCGAAATCCAAAAACGACTTTCGTCGCCGCGCATATGGGGTGGCATGCGAACGATCTCGCTCGGCTGGGCCGGATGTTGACTGAGATGCCCAACGTGTATGTCGATGTCGGCGCGGTACTCTATGACATCGGACGCCAGCCACGCACCGCCCACGATTTCTTCGTGAAATTCCAGGACCGAATTCTGTTCGGCAAGGATGCGTATCAGCCGGAAGAATATCCGTACTACTGGCGCGTGTTCGAGACCGCCGATGATTACTTCGATTACTACCGTGGCTACCACGCGTTCTGGAAGCTGTACGGAATCGATCTGCCCGACGAGGTTCTGAAGAAGGTGTACTACAAGAACGCGTTGGCCATCACGCCGCGCCTGCCGCAAACGGGGTGGCCGCGCTGATCAAATCGGGAATGGTCTCCGGCCCGACGCCAGAAGAAGCCCGGCGCTGAGCCGGGCTTCTTCCATAATCAGTTCGTCGGCGGCGTCAGAACCGATCTGCCGGACGCATCAGCCGCAAGAATAAATGCGGCGGTGCTGCGCCCGAGGATCTGTCCCGCTGTGACGTCGAACGAGTAGTGAATGCCGGCGTACATCCGCGACAGCCCGGCCTGCTCCGCCATTCGGTCCAGCTGCGTGGCCTTTTCCGGAAAAAAGGCGCCCAACACTCTGGCCGCGGACGAAGAGAGACAGCTGTGGCCCGACGGATACGATGGATGATTCGGCTTGCCCACAGCGGCCACGGTCCTGATTGCGGGATCCGCTCTCCACGGGCGAATCAGCCACGCCGTGAGCTTCTCGTCCCAGCATCCGATCTGCGCGTCGAACATTGTCGCACTGGCGAGCGCGTACATATGAGTCGTCTCGCGCTCTGACATTCCGTGCGCTGCAACCCAGCCTGAATCCGTCGGCACCGAGAGCCAGAATCCGGGCGTGGTCGGAGTGCCCTTCGACAGCGCCCAGAACGTTGCAATTCGAACCTGCTCGATGCGCACTGGGTCGTTGCTCGGCAAATCCGAGTATGCCCGGATCTGTGCGAGTGCCGCATTGAACTCCGGTCCGCCAAACGCTGGAGGCGGAGCGGGCTTGAACTGATCCGATGAAGTGATGAACCACGGCGTGACTCCTTTGAGCTGCCCGCCATCGACTATTACGGCGGGCACCGCGCTGCTCGTCCAGAACTCCGGTCCGACCGGTGGCACCGCCACGTTCACATCGTTGAAGTGGTCGGCGATGGTGCGCGCGACAATCTGAGCGCCGACGGCGCGACCGATCGCTTCACCGGCAGCGAACGCGGGATGAACGCCGCCCGGACCGGCGTTCGCCTGGTCGGTGACGAGCGCCTCGAGAGCAGAGGCGCTGGCAGGGAACGAGTAGCTCAGCGCAACGACTGAAGCGCCGGCCACCGCCCCGCGATCGGTCTCCAGACGATTGCGACCGCCAGCTTCGTTGCCGGGCGAGTCATTGCTGTTTGCGCCAGCCGCCGCCTCGGCTTCCTGCACGGCGAGGTATTGGGCGACGCTCATGATGGGGTAGATGTGCGCGGCCTGAACTGGCGTGAGGTTCGCAGCGGATACGAGATCGCGCGCTTTCAACTGCCAGACGGGGCTCGCCAGACCGCTGGCCAGGGCAACGCCTTGCGACTCGGCGGCACTCTGACGGAGGGCGGTGGGACCGGGTTTGTCAGTTGAGCAAGCGGCGACGACCGTCAGGGCGACCAGGGTCGCGGCGCCTCGCAGCTTTTGTTGGGGTGAGCGGGTAAGGGCGCGGAATGAGCGGGCGGACATGGTGTCTCCTTTTGGGATGTTTGCACTGCGGTGCCGGCACAGTGCACTCCCCGCCTCATCTGAAGCTCAGACCTTGGTCAGCGCTCGCTCAGACTTACCTCAACACGGGAATAATCCGGGGACCAAGCTCCACAATCGGCTCTTTATGCCGACGCAAACATCCCGAGACTGACGCACACGCAGCGTTGAACGCCTGCTCATGTTGAGCGCGTGTTGATTCACCGAGAACGCAACAACGAGCAGAATGAGAGGAAGCGCGAGACCGAGTAACCGCTGCGCAAGTTTTATCGGTCGAGATTCCCTGTCCTTGTTGTTTTTCAGGTCTAGAGTGGCGAGGACCATCATCAGCCCCTGGATAACCGCGAACGCAACTGCTTGCGGACCATCGCGGTTGTTGTCGCCCAGGTTTGAGAGACTATACACGATGAATGAAAGCGCGAGCA
>DATBXT010000232.1:0-18601 GCA_036514115.1 Gemmatimonadaceae bacterium | reverse complement strand
CATCAAGCCCGACGCCTTCAATGCCGGGAAAGCAGGATTGATTATCGCCCACCTCGAGAAGGCCGGGTTCAAACTCGTCGCATCGCGGGTGATGCGATTGACGGAGGCTCAGGCGCAGGCCTTCTACGCAGTCCACCGCGAGCGCCCCTTCTTCGCCCCGCTGGTGAAGTTCATGACGTCGGGCAAGTGCATGCCAATGGTCCTCGAGCGCGCCGACGCCGTCACCACTCTCCGAAAGACCATCGGAGCGACGGATCCCGCCGAGGCCGAATCGGGAACGGTCCGGAAGCTTTACGCGGAGTCGAAGGAGAGGAATGCCATTCACGCTTCTGACTCGGATGAGAATGCCACTCGAGAAGCGATGTTTTTCTTTCCAGAGGTCGAGCTGGTCCAGGGCTGATTGAAACGGCCGTATGCGGCCGTTAAAAAAAGGAGCCGCCTCACTGGAATAGAGGACTTAAACCCGCTAGGTTAAAGGGCTTATGCTGTCGTTTGACATTCGTTCGTTAGAGACCAAAGCCGCGCACGTCGACGGCTCGATCGCGCCGGACGATCCGATCTGGGAAGAGGGTGATGTAAGGCCTTCGGAGCCCGTCAATGTGACTGGAAGGCTGTCGTCGGCCGGAGAGGGCAGGTTCTATTTTACCGGCCGGATCGAGGGACGTCTCCAGCTCGCTTGCCGTCTTTGCCTGGAAGAAGTGGATGTGGAAGTCGATGAGGACGTTCACTTGCTCCTCGCGGAGATCGGCGCGGATGAAGCGGACGATCCCGATGTATTCCTGTATGACCCGAACGAGCGGAATCTGGATCTTCGCCCGGCGATCAGAGAGAGCTGGCTTCTCTCGGCGCCTGCTTACGCCCAGTGCCGTGAGGACTGCAAAGGATTGTGCGCCACCTGCGGCACCAATCTGAACGAAAGCACTTGCAACTGCACACCAACCAAGACTGAATCGCGCTGGGACGCCTTGCTCAAGCACGATAGCAAATCGCACTAGCTCGTAAAACAACCAGGGAAAAGAAATGGCCGTCCCAAAGCGACGCACCTCCAAGCGTAAGAAGCGCGCGCGCAACACCCACAAAATTGCGCCTGCGATCGTGATCCAGAAGTGTCCGCGCTGCCAGAGCATGAAGCGTCCGCATCATGTCTGCGAAGAGTGCGGATACTACGCGGGCGAGCAGCGAGTAGAGCCGAAGGAAGCGTAGTTTGGCGCGGATAGCATTGGATGCGATGGGGGGAGATTTTGCCCCCAAAGCTACAATCTTCGGTGCCTTACTCGCCCTCCAGGAGCTCGATAGCGGTCACACCGTTCAGCTCGTCGGGCAGACATCGGTAATCGAATCCGAGCTCCAAAGCGCGCTTTCGGGCGAGCTGGCGAGTGCCTCGTCCGTCCGCGCGCGCATCGAGATCGTCGAAGCGCCGGATGTGATCGAAATGAACGAAAAGCCGACGGCCGGCCTCCGCAAAAAACCGAACAGCTCCATGATCGTCGGCCTCAAGCTTCAGGTCGACGACAAATCAGATGCATTTGTCTCCGCCGGCAACACCGGCGCGCAGATGGCATCGTCCGCGATGCTGCTCAAGCTCCAGCCCGGTCTCACTCGGCCCGCCATCGCGACGGTTTTCCCGACGGCGCGGAATCCGGTCATCGTCCTCGATTCCGGCGCCAACGTCGATTGCTCCAGCAAAGAGCTTCTGCAGTTTGCCTGGATTGGCTCGGTTTACGCTGAGTGCATCTTTGGCCGCCCGAATCCTTCCATTGGCCTTCTTTCGATCGGCGAAGAGCCGGAGAAAGGCAACGCGGTCGTCAAAGAGGCGCACGTGCTTTTCCAGAAAGCTGGGTTCAACTTCCACGGAAATATCGAAGGACGCGATCTGCCGGCCGGCGCGAGCGATCGCGGGGCTTTCGACGTCGTTATCTGCGATGGGTTTGTCGGAAACGTCGTGCTCAAGTTCTACGAGGCCGTCGCCCCCTTGATGATGCGTGTGCTCAGCGAGCATCCCGAAATCAACGCGGATCACGTAAAGTCGGCGCTCAAGGGATTTGATTCCACCAATTCCGGTGGCGCCCCGCTGCTCGGCTGCCGAGGCGTCAGCATCATCTGTCATGGCAACTCTCCACCGCGGGCGATCAAGAACGCAGTCAAGGTTGCCGTGCGTGCGGTTGAGACAGGCATGAACGACCAGATCGGCATCAAGCTCGAGGCAGTTGAGCCGTTTATCAACGGAGCGGAGTCCGCATGAAGAGACCAGTCGCCGCCGTCATCGGCACCGGGCGCGGTTTGCCCGCTCACGTGATGACCAATCACGACTTCGCGTCCATCGGCATCGAGACCTCTCACGAGTGGATCTTCGAGCGCAGTGGAATCGTCGAGAGAAGGCTCGCCCGAAACGGTGAGACTACCTGCTCGATGGCGTCTGACGCCGCCCGCAGCGCGATGACGAAAGCCGGCGTACATCCGGGCGAGATCGACGTGATCGTGCTCAGCACTGCGACGCCCGACCGCCTTCTCCCCGCGACCGCCGTGGACATCCAGGCTGAGCTCGGGGCGACGCGCGCGGCTGCTTTCGATGTCGGTGCGGCTTGCGCCGGATGGCTCTACGCCATGACCACCGCGGAAGGCCTGATCATGAGCGGCGTCGCGGAGACGGCACTCGTCATCGGAGCGGAGAAGATGAGCGCCATCGTCGATTGGAAAGACCGTTCGACGTGTGTCCTGTTCGGTGATGGCGCTGGCGCAGCCGTAGTGAAGCGCAGCCGTCAGCACGGGAAGGGGATTCTCTCCGCGTACATGCGGAGCGACGGCAAGCTCGCCGATCTTCTGTATCGGCCGGAAGGCGGCGCGACCATCCCGATGTCGGCCGAAGTACTCGAGAAGCGATCGCACCTGGTGAAGATGGCTGGACGTGAGGTGTTCAAGCACGCCGTTCGATCGATGTCCGACGCGGCAGACCGTGCGCTCGACGGTGCGCGTCTCACCGGTTCCGACATCGACCTGCTGATCCCGCACCAGGCCAACGTCCGCATCATCGAGGCGACCGCGAAACATTCCGGTATCCCGATGGAGAAGGTTTACGTGAATGTCGACAAGTACGGCAACACTTCGTCCGCGTCGATTCCGATTGCGCTCGATGAAGCCATCGAGTCCGGCAGAATCAAGGACGGCACAACGGTGATGATGGTCGCCTTCGGCGCCGGCTTCACCTGGGCGTCGATGGTCATTCGATTCTAGGCAGTGGACATCGTACTGCTCTTTCCCGGTCAGGGCTCACAAAAGCCGGGAATGGGAAAGGATCTCGCGGAATCGTTTCCAGCCGCTCGAGCGGTTTTCAACGAGGTTGACGCGGCGCTCGGCGCCGACCTTAGCCGGCTCTGCTTCGCGGGTCCCGCTGAGGAGCTGACCGCCACCCGGAACGCGCAGCCCGCGCTCTTCGCGCACGGCGCCGCCGTATGGGCGCTCACCAAAGACGTTGTATTTCCCCGCGTCCGCGCCGCCGCCGGCCATTCCCTCGGCGAGTTCACAGCCTATCACGCGGCCGGCGCGGTGACTCTGTCCGGCGCCGCGAAGCTGGTGAGGAAACGCGGCGAGCTGATGTTCGAGACGGGGACTGCCAGACCGGGAACAATGGCTGCGATTCTCGGGACGACGACCACACCGGTGGAAGAGATTTGCGCACAGGCCAGCAAAACTGCCGGGTTGGTCGTCCCAGCCAACTTCAACACCGACGAGCAGGTGGTCATCTCCGGTGAGGTGAGTGGTGTCGAGCGCGCGATGGAGCTCGCCAAAGAAGCGGGCGCCAAGCGCGCCATCAAACTTCCCGTTAGCGGTGCCTTCCACTCTCCTCTGATGGAGCCCGCCGTGGCCGGTCTCACCGATGCAATCGCCAGCTCAGAGTTTGTGGATCCCGTGTTCCCGGTGTTCTCCAACGTCACCGCAGAGCCATCGACGACTGCCAGCGGAGCAAAGGATCTGCTGCTCAAACAGCTCACTTCTCCAGTGCGGTGGTCGACGGAGATGCGAAACCTCGCCCGCCAGTATCCGGACGCGCTGTACGTCGAGATGGGACCTGGCAATGTGCTCACCGGACTCATGGCGCGATTGGTCAAAGGCGCAAAGACTTTCGCCTGTGGCACTGCCGCGGAAGTCGAAAAACTCCTTCAATTGGTCAGCTGATGAAAATCGATTTGAGCGGCAAGAACGCGCTGGTGACCGGGAGCACGCGCGGCATCGGTCGCGCAATCGCCGAGGCCTTTGCCGAGTCCGGCGCCCGCGTCGCAGTCGTCGGGCGCGATCAGCAGCGCGCCGAAGAGGCGGCGGCCGCCGTCGGTAACGGAGCCAAGGGGTTCGCCGCCGATGTAAGCGACACGGCGGCGGTCACCAGACTCGTCGAGGATGTCGAAAAAGCCTTCGGCTCCATCGACATTCTCGTCAACAACGCCGGCATAACGCGCGACAACCTGGTGATGCGCCTCAAGGACGAAGATTGGGATCTCGTGCAGAACGCAAACCTTCGTGGCGCGTTCGCCAGCATTCGCGCGGTCTCGCGAGGCATGATGAAGCGACGCAGCGGCCGCATCATCAATATCGCCAGCATCGTAGGCCTGATAGGCAACAAGGGTCAGGCGAACTACTCCGCCAGCAAAGCCGGTCTCATTGCGTTGACCAAGTCGGTCGCCAAGGAGCTTGGCTCGAGAAACATCCTCGTCAATGCGGTCGCTCCGGGGTTCATCGAAACGGAAATGACCGCGGCCATGACTCCGGAAGCACGCGAGGCATTAGGCAAACAGATTGCACTCGAACGACTTGGGAGCGTCAAGGATGTTGCCGCCATTGTCGGCTTCCTCGCCTCGGATCTCGCCTCTTACATCACCGGGCAGGTGTTCGTCGTCGATGGCGGGATGGTCATGTGAGCAGCCGCGACCCTCAGGGCACATGGTACGAGGTCTAACTTTGTACGGCGCTATAGCTTAGGTATATTACCGGGTACTCCCACAACACGAGGAAATCCAGCAAATGGCCGACAATTCCGACAAGGTCAAAGACATCATCGAGAAAGAGCTCGGTGTGGAGCGGGAAAAGCTGACCAACGAAGCGAGCTTTATCGAAGATCTCGGTGCCGACAGCCTGGACATCGTCGAGCTCGTGATGGAGTTCGAGAAAGAGTTCAACATCGACATTCCTGATGAGGACGCCGAGAAGCTGCGCACCGTCGGTGACGCCCTCGGCTATCTGAACCAGAAGGTCGGAGCGTAATGAAGCGACGAGTCGTCGTCACTGGCATGGGGGTATTGACCCCTGTCGGTAACGATGTGGCGACGACCTGGCAGTCCCTGATCGAGGGAAAGTCGGGAACCGCGCCTATTACAAAGTTCGACGCGTCGAAATTTCCGGTGCGCTTCGCAGCCGAGCTGAAGGGCTTCGATCCCCTCAATTACATGGATCGAAAGGAAGCAAAGCGCGCTGACCACTACACCCAGTACGCGGTCGCTGGCGCGCGGCAGGCGATGACCGACGCCGGTCTCGCCGACGGCAGAAACGGAATGGATCCCGATCGAATCGGCGTCATCGTCGGCAGCGGCATCGGCGGACTCAAGAGCTTCGAAGAACAGCACGATGTCTATCGGGAACGCGGGGTCGGTAAAATATCTCCTTTCTTCATCCCGATGTTCATCGCCGACATCGCCGCCGGAATCGTTTCGATGCAGTTCAATGCGAAAGGCCCAAACTACGCCACCGTATCGGCTTGCGCCACGAGTGCTCACGCGATAGGTGATGCCTTCAGAACCATCCAGTACGGCGACGCCGATGTCATGATTACCGGCGGTGCGGAAGCCACGGTGACCCCGATGGCGATCGGCGGATTCGCCAACATGAAGGCGCTCTCCGAGCGCAATGACTCGCCAGAAACGGCTTCGCGACCCTTCGACAAGACCCGCGATGGCTTCGTCATGGGTGAAGGCGCGGGCATTTTGATTCTCGAGGAGCTCGAGCACGCGCTCGGTCGCGGAGCGAAGATATACGCCGAAATCGTTGGCTACGGAGCGACGGGCGATGCCTATCACCTGACCGCCCCAGCACCCGATGGCGAAGGCGCGCAGCGGGCAATGAAGCGCGCTCTCAAGGACGCCGGTCTCCAGCCGAGCGACATTCAATACATCAACGCCCACGGCACCTCGACGCCGGCGAACGATTTCAACGAGACCCGCGCCATCAAAGCGGTGTTCGGCGACGCCGCGAAGAACGTCAACGTCAGCTCGACCAAGTCAGCGACGGGCCACATGCTCGGCGCCGCCGGCGCAGTGGAAGCGGTAGTCAGCGCCATGGTCGTCGGAAATGGCGTGATCCCACCCACGATCAACTACGAGCATCCCGATCCCGAGCTCGATCTCAACTACACACCGAATGTCTGTGTCGAGCGGAAGGTGGACGCCGTTCTGAGCAACAGCTTTGGCTTTGGTGGCCACAATACCACCCTCGCCATCAGACGCTACGAGAGCTAGGCCATGAGCGCCGAGATCGCGCTGGACCTCGGGAAGATCACAGATCGTGAATTGCGCGGAATTGGCGAGAAGGTCGCCTCCCGCACGCGACTCTCCCACTCTGACGCGGTTTATCTGTTCAAGACGCCTGATCTCCTCGGCGTCGGGATGCTGGCCGACTACGCCAATCGCCGCAAGCACGGCGATGTCGTCACCTTCGCTGCCAATCAACACATCAACCCGACGAACGTCTGCTACCTCCGAAAGACCTGCGTTTTCTGCTCCTTTGCGCGGTTGCCCAAGGAAGAGGGCGCGTATCACTACACAATGGACCAGGTGTACGCGGAAGCCGAGTCAGCGGCGAGTGGGTTGACGAAGGAGTTTCACATCGTCGGCGGGCTCGATATGAAGGCCGGCCTGCAGTACTACAGTGAGATGTTCCGCGGCCTGAAGTCCCGCTATCCGCACGTCCACATCAAGGCGCTCACCGCCGTCGAGATCGCCCACATCGCGCGCATCGACAAGATGTCGATCGAAGATGTTCTCATCGCGTTGCGCGAGGCTGGTCTGGACACATTGCCCGGTGGCGGAGCAGAGGTTTTCGGAAAGAGCGTGCGCATGAACATCGCCGAGAAGAAGCTCGCCGGAGAGGATTGGATCGAAGTACACCGCGTCGCTCACCGCCTGGGGATTCGATCCAACTGCACCATGCTCTACGGCCATGTGGAGTCGATTGAAGATCGTGTCGAGCATCTGGCGATGCTGCGTGATCTCCAGGACGAGTCCTACGGATTCCTCGCTTACATCCCGCTGGCCTATCATCCCGATCACAACGAGCTGGGCAAAGAGCTCGGAAGAGAAGGAACGGCCACCACAGGTTTTGACGATTTGCGCAATCTCGCCGTCGGCCGCCTCTTTCTCGACAACTTCGACCACATCAAGACGCACTGGATCATGGTCACGCCGTTCCTCTCGCAGACATCGTTGGCGTTCGGCGTGAACGACCTCGAAGGCACGGTCGTGCGGGAGAAGATCTATCACGAGGCAGGAGCCCACACTGCTCAGGGCCTGAGTCTCGACGAGATCCTCGACCTGATCAGAGCCGCCGGAAAGACTCCAGCGGAGCGTGATTCGTTCTACAACATCCTGCGGGTGTTCGACCGCGCGGCAACAGCGGTAGCCGCGTAATGAAACTTCGCTCGCGACCAGGCATTTCCGGCCCATGAAAATCGGGCGGATTCCTTACATCAACTGTTACCCGGTTTACGGCGCGCTCGACCGCGGCATCGTCCGTCTCGATGCGGATCTTGTCGACGGCGTCCCCACAGATCTGAATCGGCGGATGGCGTCCGGTGATCTCGATATCAGTGTCGTGTCCGCTGTCGAGTACGCGCGCGATTCACAGAGATACCTCCTTCTGCCGGACCTCGCGATTTCGTGCGACGGACCCGTGCGATCGGTGATGCTCTTCTCCCGGCGGCCGGCGACGGAGCTGACCGCTAGAAACGTCCTCGTCAGCCGCAGCTCTATGACCAGCGTCGCTCTCCTCGAGCTGCTGTTCGAGAACGTATGGCATTCGACTCCACGGTTCATACCTGGCGATGCCGAAATTCGCGACGTGGCGGAAGCCGATTCACCTGACGTAGACGCGCGACTGGTGATTGGCGACGCGGCACTGGTGCTCGGCTCGAATCATCGGGAGCGGTACCCGCACGTGTACGACCTCGGCGACACATGGAAGCAGTGGACCGGTCAGCCCTTTGTCTTCGCCGTCTGGGTCGCTCAGCGCACGATGGCAGTGAAGGAAGCGTTGCTCGCCCATGCCGGCCTCATCGCTTCCCGCGACTGGGGCCTCGGACATCTCACGGAGCTCGCCGAACAGGCGCACCGGGCGACAGGTGTGGCAATGAAAATCTGCGATGAGTATCTATCAGGCCTCGACTACGGGTTGTCCTATCCCCACCTTGCCGGCCTGACCGAGTTCTATCGCAGACTCGTCGAGCGTGGCAGAATTCCCAACGGCACACTGACTTTTCTTCCCGCCGCATGAGCGAGACCAGAGACCTTCTCGATTTCTACACCAACGCCCCGCTGCTCGAGCTCGGCGCAGAAGCGGATCGCATCCGTCAGCAAAGGCATCCGGGAAACACGGTCACGTACATCATCGACCGTAACATCAATTACACGAACGTGTGCGTCGCGGACTGTGGGTTCTGCGCATTCGCGCGCCGTCCCAAGCACGGGGAAGGCTACACGCTTTCCTTCGAGCAGATCGGCGCCAAAATCGACGAGCTGAAGGCGCTGGGCGGCGTCCAAATCCTGATTCAGGGCGGCCACAACCCGTATATCCCGTTCGAGTGGTACCTCGACTTGATGAAGTACATCAAGCGCCATCATCCGATCCACATCCACGGCTTCAGCCCCAGCGAGGTCGACTTCTTCTCCAAGCTGTTCCGCATGGACGCAGTCGAGGTAATCCGCGAACTGCGCAAAGCGGGACTCGACTCCATTCCTGGCGGCGGCGGCGAGATCCTCGTCCAGCGGGTGCGCGACATCGTCGCGCCCAAAAAAGCCGGCGCAGATCGGTGGCTCGAGATCATGGAGCTCGCCCACAACGAAGGGATGAAGACGTCCGTCACCATGATGTACGGACTCGGTGAGACGCTCGCCGAGCGTCTGGAGCATTTGGAGCGGGTGAGGGAAGTCCAGGCGCGGACCGGCGGCTTCACCGCGTTCATCTGCTGGCCGCTCCAGCCGGAGAACACCCCAACCATGTCGCACCAGGCGAAGACCGGCGCCGCTGAATATCTGCGCACCGTTGCGTTCGCCAGGATCGTTCTCGACAACGTCCCCAACCTGCAATCCAGCTGGGTCACCATGGGGATGAAGATCGGCCAGATCGCGCTCCGTTTCGGCTGCAACGACTTCGGCTCGCTCATGATCGAAGAGAACGTAGTCTCAGCCGCCAACACCACCCATCGCACCTCGACCGACGAGATGGAGCGGTTGATTCGCGACGCTGGTTTCACACCTGCTCGCCGGAAGCAGGACTACACTCTGATCGACCCGTCGCCAGCAATCCGCGCGGATGCCGCGTGAGCACGACGCGAGCTTTCGCGTCGGCATCGGCTACGACTCCCACCGGTTCGCACTCAACCGCCCTCTAATACTCGGCGGGGTGTCAATACCATCGGAAATGGGCCTCGATGGCCATTCCGACGCCGATGCCGTGTGCCACGCCGTGACGGACGCAGTGCTCGGTGCGGCCGGGCTCGGGGACATCGGCGAGCTTTTCCCGGACACGGACCCCGCTAATGAGGGTCGCGACTCCATCCAGATGCTCGAAGCCGCGGTGGGCATTATTGCGGCCGCCGGCTACGCCGTAAACCAGATCGACGTCTGCGTCATCGCGGAAGCGCCGCGGCTCACAGCGCACAGGGAGAAAATTCGTTCCAGACTTGGCTTGGCGCTCGGTATCGATTCAGCAAGCGTGAGCGTCAAAGGTAAGTCCAACGAAGGCATGGGTTGGATCGGGCGGAAAGAGGGAATCGCCTGCATCGCCGTCGCCACCCTGAAGAAAAACTCCTAACGAATGCTTCAGTCCATCACCGGATGGCTAGGCGATCTGCCCCTTGGATCGCTCTACATTGCCATCGCCGCGCTGTCGGCTTTCGAGAACTTCTTCCCGCCGTTTCCCTCGGACGCGGTAATCGCGTTCGGCAGCTTCCTCGCGGACCGCGCGCACGGCTCTCCGTTCACCGTCTTTCTCCTCGGCTGGCTGGGCAACCTCGCGGGTGCCGGCGCGACCTACACGCTCGGCCGCCGGTTCGGCGCAAAGGCGTTCCTCAAGCGCATCGAAAAATACGCGGGCCCGGATGCAGAAGACCGAATCAAGAAGCTGCACAAGAAGTACGGATTCATGGGGTTGTTCGTGAGTCGCTTTTTGCCCGGTGTGCGCGCGATAGTTCCGCCGTTTGCCGGCGCAATGCGTCTCCCGGCCGTCAAGGTGATGCTGGCCGTCGCCAGTGCGTCGGCCGTCTGGTTCGGGCTGATTACCTTTCTCGCATTCCGCGCGGGCGACAATTGGGATCTCGTCCAGAAATATCTCGTCCGCTCGGGGAAAGTCGCTGGCAGCATCGCCGTTGGCATTGCAGTCCTCGCCGTGGGGATCTGGTTATGGAAGCGTCGCGCCGGAAAACGTGACTAGATCGTTGGCCGATGACGTCGGTCGGGCATTTTACGCCGAGCGGTTCGATGACTTTCTCGCGCTGGAGCAGGGCGCGTCGGTTCGTACGAGCCTCGCGTACAAGCTCGACATCGCTCGCTTCGTCGAATACGTCAGCGTCAAGGGTGCGAAATCACCCACTGACGTCAGCGCGCGCAATCTTCGCGAGTACGTCTACCATCTGAAAGACCTCGGCCTGGCGCCCGCCTCGATCAGACGCAACATCTCCGCGGTTCGCAGCTACTTTCGATTCCTTCTTGCGGAAGGGCATGTCGTTCGTGATCCAAGCGAGCGGCTCGAGACGCCGAGGAAGTGGCGCACCCTGCCCGAAGTGCTCGATGTCGGTGAGGTCGAGAAGCTGTTGGCGGCGCCGTCGCTCGACGAGCCTCTCGCGTTTCGCGACCGCGCGATGCTCGAGCTCGCGTATGGCGCGGGGCTGCGCGTGTCCGAGTGGATCTCACTCGGCGTTCGTGACGTCATGCTGCAGGACCATCTCGTCCGCGTCTTCGGGAAGGGAGCCAAGGAGCGGCTCGTTCCCATCGGCCGACGCGCGATCGCGGCGATAGCCATCTACCTGCGCGAGCAGCGCCCTAAACTCGAGAAGGGGGAGGGCAAGGGCGTGCTCTTCCTCAACGCTCGCGGTGAGCCGCTGTCGCGCATGGGCGCGTGGAAGATCCTGCGGAAGTACGTCGACCAGGCCGGCATCAAGAAGCCCGTGTCGCCACACACGCTCAGACACTCGTTCGCCACCCATCTCCTCGAGGGCGGCGCCGACCTTCGCGCCGTCCAGGAGATGCTGGGACACGTCGACATCTCCACCACGCAGATCTACACGCATGTGGACCGCGAGTATTTGCGATCCGTCCACAAGCAATTTCACCCGCGTCCTTGAACCTCATCCGCTACAATTAGGAATGCTCCTCGTCCTCGATAACTACGATTCGTTTACGTACAACCTCGTGCAGTATTTGGGAGAGCTCGGCCAGGAGCCTGTGGTCAAGCGCAACGACGAGATCGCCGTCGACGACATTGGATCCATGGGCGTCGATCGAATGGTCATCTCACCGGGGCCGTGCACCCCGTCGGAGGCCGGAATCAGCGTCGAGGCCATCCGGCGCTGGGGCAACACCATTCCGATCCTTGGGGTGTGCCTTGGACACCAGGCCATCGGGGAGGCGTACGGAGGCAGAGTAGTACGCGCGCGAACGTTGATGCACGGGAAGACTTCACGCATTACGCATGACGGGAAGGGGATATTTTCCAACGTTCCCAATCCCCTCGAGGTAATGCGTTATCACTCCCTGGTCGTTGAGCCGGGCTCGCTTCCCGATGATCTCGAGGTAGTAGCGCGAGCGAAGGACGACGCGACCGAGATTCACGCCATAAAGCATCGGAATTACCCGGTATGGGGTGTGCAATTTCATCCCGAATCCATCCTTACCGAGAGTGGCAAGGAGATTCTCAGAAACTTCCTGACTATCGAACGATGAAACGAATCAAGCTTGCGGTGCCCGCCATCGCCTTGA
Source organism: Gemmatimonadaceae bacterium (assembly GCA_036514115.1). Classification (GTDB taxonomy): domain Bacteria; phylum Gemmatimonadota; class Gemmatimonadetes; order Gemmatimonadales; family Gemmatimonadaceae; genus UBA4720. Next base: position 6,371 of record DATBXT010000232.1, on the reverse strand, counting down.
TGATGATTTGCTCAGTGGCGCGCGCACAGGACACCACCAGTGTCTCGGCAGCGGACACCTCCTATGCGGATTACCACGAGTCGCCGATATCACTTCCTCTTGGCCTTGGACTGCGGATCCCGAGCTACGATCGAATCAACGGTCTCGCACTGCCGTGGGGTCCGAAGCTGGAGACGAGCGACGGGAAGTTCGACATCGACGGGCTGGTGACCTACCGCTCGAATCTCGGAAACTGGGATCCTTCGCTGGAAGGTGTCATTCGCCCCGGTGGGAGCCAGGAGTTGAGGTTTTACGCTGGTCGCGGGACGTTCACGAACGACAAGTGGATTCGTGACGACCTGACCAATTCCGCCACCGCCTTGTTCGCCGGCAGCGACGCGCGCAACTGGTTTCGCGCCGACCGCGCGACCGCACGCTACGCGGGCACGATTACCGGAAAATCAGTCACCGTTACTCCATTCTTTGGCGGAAACATGGAGCGTGATTGGTCGACCGGATCGAACGGCCCGCCACCAAAATCGCCTTGGGCGTTCTATGGTCACACCAGCGATCGCCGGATGCGTCGGCCCAATCCAGCCATCTCTCGCGGCCACATCGCGTCGCTGCTTGGTGGAGCGGGGATGGATGTGGCAAGCGGCGGCCTCACAGGCACCTTCAATCTGAATCTCGAGCAGTCGCTTCGAACCCGCTACGATGACGTTTGTGTTGCGACACCCGGTGGCGTCTTTTGCGATGGGCCGAGCGGCACCTTCACGCAAATGCGGCTCGATGCGCGGCTGATGTTCCCGACCTTTGCCAGCCAGACCTTCACCTTTCACGGCCACACTGTCTTGACGGGCGGCGACGGCACCGCTCCCGCGCAGCGTTTTGCGTACCTCGGAGGCGTCAATACGCTCGCGAGTGTCGAGCTTCTTGCGCTCGCCGGAGACCAGCTGCTGTTCGTTATGGGCGAGTATCGGATCCCGTTCGAGCGCATTCAGGTGCCTTTTCTTGGTAACCCGTTCCTTGCGCTCAACTACGCCGCCGGGAATGCCGGGCCGGACAAAATCCCCGCGCTGATTCAGAACCTCGGTGTCGGCGTCGGGATCGGCGTGCTGCGGTTCGACTATACGCTCGACCCATCCCGCAATCGCTCACCGTTCTCACGCCGGAACACTTTCTCGTTCGGCCTTTCTCTGTCGCCGTGATCTGAAATTCGGTTTGCCCAGAGCATCCCCGGTTCGTATATTACTGAGCGTGACTTTTGCATCGTGTCGCGCGAAAACAGGTGGGTAAATGGGGACGCTAGTGGTCATTCCAGCGCGCCTCGGCGCCATGCGCCTCCCCCGCAAACCCCTCCGTCTCCTGTCCGGACTCCCCCTCATCGTCCGGGTCTGGCAAAGAATCTCCGAAATGAACGTCGCTGACGCCGTTGTCGTTGCTACCGACGACCACTCGGTCGCTTCGACCGTCCGCGAAGCCGGAGCAGAGTGTGTCATGACCAGCGACCGGCATTCGTCGGGAACAGAGCGCGTCGCCGAGGTCGCATCGCAGTCAAAGTTTCGCGACTACTCCACGATTGTGAACGTGCAGGGGGATGAGCCCTTCATCGGACCAGAGGCCGTACGCGGCGCAGCGGGGCTGGTGTCCGATGGCGCATTTCCGCTCGGGACGTCGGCTTCTCGCGCGAGCGCGGAAATCCTGGACACGCCAAGCCTGGTCAAAGTTGTCGTTGGAGACGATGGGCGTGCTTTGTACTTCTCCCGCGCACCGATTCCTTATCTGAGGGACCCGGCCGATCGCGCAAAGCTCGCTGAGCGCACGTTGCAGCACATAGGTGTATACGCGTATTCGCGCGATGCGCTGGAGAAATGGGTCTCACTGCCGCCCCATCCTCTCGAAGAGATCGAGCGGTTGGAGCAGCTGCGTCCACTGGCGGCGGGCATTCCGATCGGGGTGACCGTTACCAACGAGGCGCCTGCAAGCGGGATCGACACCGAAGAAGACCTCGAGCGCGCAAATGCGCGCTGGAATTCCTTTATGGCGGGAGCGGCAACAAATGGGCAGTAATCAGCAGACGCGCTACATCTTCATAACCGGCGGCGTGGTATCATCGCTGGGGAAGGGGATAGCCGCGGCATCCCTCGGCCGGCTTCTCGTCGAGCGGGGAATGCGCGTGACGATCATGAAGTTCGATCCATACCTCAACGTCGATCCCGGGACGATGTCGCCGTTCCAGCACGGCGAAGTTTTCGTGACCGACGATGGCGCGGAGACCGATCTCGATCTCGGACATTACGAGCGGTTCATCGATCGCTCGCTCGCCCAGTCCAACAACATCACGACGGGTCGCATCTACCTGAGCGTGATCACCAAGGAGCGCCGCGGCGAGTACCTCGGCTCGACAGTCCAGGTGATTCCGCATGTGACCGACGAGATCAAAGGAGCGATGAAGCGTCTCGCTCCCGAGAGCGATGTCGTCATCGTGGAGATCGGCGGCACGGTTGGCGACATCGAGTCCCTGCCTTTTCTGGAAGCAATCAGACAGTTCCGCCACGAGATCGGACGCGAGAATGCGATCTTCATCCACCTGACGCTCGTCCCGTTCATCGCCGCGGCCGGCGAAGTCAAGACCAAGCCAACCCAGCACTCCGTCCGCGAGCTGATGGAAATCGGAATCCAGCCCGACATCCTGATTTGCCGCACCGAGCGCGCTCTGTCTGAGGAAGTGAAGCGAAAGATCGCGCTTTTCTGCAACGTCGAGTTCGGAGCTGTCATCGAAAGCAGGGACGTCCCGTCCATCTACCAGATTCCTTTGCTGTTCCACGAGCAGGGACTCGATGAGCGAGTGATGCACAAGCTCGGGCTCCTCGGACGCAAGGCTCCGGATCTTTCAAAGTGGCGCGGGATGGTAGAGCGGATTCTACATCCACACGGACGCGTCAAGATCGCCGTCATCGGCAAATACACAGGTCTCGTGGACAGCTACAAGAGCGTTCAGGAGGCTCTGATTCACGGCGGCATTGCCAATGACGTCGGCGTCGAGATCTCCTGGCTTGCGAGTGACCTGTTTCTGAATCGCGAGCGCACTCGCGAGCTGTTGGCTGATTATCACGGCGTGCTGGTGCCGGGCGGTTTCGGCGTGCGTGGTGTAGAGGGAATGCTCGAAGCGATTGGTTTCGCCCGCGAGTCAGGCCTGCCGTTCTTCGGGATCTGTCTCGGGATGCAGACGGCGATCATCGAGTTCGCGCGGAACGTCATCGGACTCTCCGACAGTCACTCCAGCGAGTTCGCGCCGGAATGTGGCGACGCTGTCATCTCCCTCATGGAAGACCAGCAGCACGTCACCGACATGGGTGGCACGATGCGGCTCGGCGCGTACCCGTGCAAACTTGGACCGGGGACATTGGCGGCTTCGATCTATGGCTCTCCGCAGGTGAGTGAGAGACATCGTCATCGCTATGAGGTCAACAACAAGTATCGCGATCAGTTCATCGAGCACGGCTTGAACCTTTGCGGTCTTTCGCCCGACGGCTCACTCGTGGAGATGGTCGAGCTCCAGACGCATCCCTGGTTCGTCGGTTGTCAGTTCCATCCAGAGCTGCAATCGCGTCCCACGCGTCCACATCCGCTGTTCGCCAGCTTTATCGCCGCAGCGGCCCAGGCCAAATCACCAGCCAGAAGCAGCCGGAAGCGCGCGCCCCTCGAAGCGACGGAATAGCGTGCGCGAACTATTTCCGGCAGACAAGCTTTTTTTGATCGCCGGCCCGTGCGTGCTCGAGAGCGACGAGCTCAACCTGCGCGTTGGGGACACACTGGCGCGACTCGCTGAGAAGGTGCCGGGCGGAATCATTTACAAAGCGAGCTTCGACAAGGCAAACCGGTCCAATCGTGATGCGGCGCGCGGTCCGGGCATGGACGCCGGGCTCGAGGCACTTGCCCGAGTGCGAAAAGCGACCGGTCTTCCGGTGCTGACCGACGTCCACACCCCGGAACAGTGCGCTCCAGCGGCGAGCGTCGTCGACGTTCTGCAGATACCGGCATTCCTTTGCCGCCAGACGGACCTGCTCGAAGCGGCAGGTGCGACTGGCAAGCCGGTCAACGTCAAGAAGGGTCAATGGCTCCAGCCGGAGGGAATGCGCGGCGCAGTTCAAAAGATTCGCGGCGGTGCGACCTCGAACGGCCGGTCGCGCGACATCGCTGTCACTGAGCGCGGAACGTTTTTCGGCTACGGCGATCTCGTCGTCGATATGCGCTCGTTCACGAGGCTGCGTGACGCGTGCGGCGCGCCCGTGATCTTCGATGCGACGCACAGCGTCCAGAAACCCGGCCAGGGGCCCGAGGGTGCCAGCGGCGGCGCGCGAGAGTTTGTGCCGGTACTCGCTCTTTCTGCAATCGCCGCCGGAGCGCAGGGGCTATTCCTCGAAACCCACCCCGATCCCGATTGCGCTCCGAGCGACGGGCCCAACATGCTGCCGCTATCCGAGATCGGGAACCTGATAGGTCGAGCCGTCGACATCTGGGCGCGCATTAATCAATGACGCGTAAGGACATAGTAGACCGAGGCAAACGCGTCCTTCGTATGGAGACCGAGGCGCTCAGCGAAGCGGAGCGGCGCCTGGGGGATGACTTCGCCCGCGCGGTCGAATGCATCGCGCGGTCTGACGGCCGGGTGATCGTTTCCGGAGCAGGGAAGTCAGGGCTGATCGGACGCAAGATCGCCGCGACCCTCACGTCGACCGGCACGCCCGCCACGTTCCTCCACCCCGTTGATAGCCTGCACGGAGACCTCGGTATCGTCGACGAGTCGGACGTGGCCATCCTCATCTCCAAGAGCGGCGAGTCGGACGAGGTAATCGGGCTCCTAGACCATCTGAAGCGGCTCGGTGTATCTACGATAGCGCTGACGAGCAATGCGAAATCGACGCTCGCGCGGCACAGCGACGTTGCGCTCGATGCCTGGGTCAAAGAGGAGGCGTGCCCTCACGATCTTGCCCCCACCACCAGCACCACCGTGGCATTGGCGCTCGGCGACGCGCTGGCAATCGCGCTGCTGGAGGAAAAAGGCTTCGACGCCGACGATTTCGCACGGCTCCATCCAGGCGGCGCAATCGGCAGGCGTCTACTAACCAGAATATCGGACGTCATGGTCACTGACAATCTTCCTGTTCTGCCGGAGTCGGCAACTATGCGCGAGGCGGTGGTACAGCTCGCCGAGCGCAGGGGGATTGCCATTGTCGTCAACGCGGCTGGCAAGGTGGCCGGCGTATTGACGACAGGCGACCTCTCGCGACTCATGGAGCGCGAAGAAAACGTTTTCCCCATTCCGGTTACTCAGGTCATGAATCGGAATCCGAAAGTCGCGAAGGCAGACGAGTTGGGAAGCGCGGTAGTCTATCGGATGGAGACGCACGGCATCATCGCCATGCCGGTCCTGGACGGTGACGACCGGATGGTCGGCGTGGCGCACCTGCACGACCTGATGCGCGCGGGCGTGGTCTGATGCGACTCGGCCTGCTGTTCGTAGTCCTCGGCGCCATCCCGGTGGTCGCCTGTGGCTCAAACAAAAAACAGCCCCCGGTGGTCGCGCATTCTCCGCTCGCGGACTCAGCCGACCAGGTGATGTACGGCGCGAGATTCAATCTTACTGACGAAGGCGTCTCGCGTGCTCACCTCGTTTCCGACACGGCGTATTTTTTCGATGACAACACCAGGATAGAGCTGGAAAAGGTGAACATCGTGTTCTTCACGGTTACAGGGCTGAAGGACGCTGTACTTACATCGCGCCGCGGCACGTTCAACAGCCGCACGAACAACATGATCGCTCGCAAGAACGTAGTCGTCGTATCCGAAGATGGCCGCCGGCTCACCACCGAGGAGCTGCTCTACAATCAGCAGCGCAATCAGATTTCCAGTGACAGCGCATTCGTTATGACCGAGCCGAATCGTCGTCTCGAGGGTGTCGGATTTCGTTCCGACCCGAACATGAAGAACATTCAGATTCTAAAGGGCGCCAGCGGCTTTGCCCGAGGCGTTTCTACCCAGCCAACCGTCTTGCCGGCACCGGGCAACGGTCCGATCGTTCTGCCTGCCCCCAGCAGCACGCCAAAGCGCTGACGAATGCGACGCCTATCGTGTTTGGTTTTTCTGTTAGCGGCCTTCGAGTCTGCGGGCGCGCAGGACATACCGCGCAGCTGCGATCTGGAGCTGCCCACTGGCACCGGTACAAGGGCGAACGTCATTACGGATCCTGCGACGAACAAACGCACTATCTATCTCGGTCAGGGCGTCGTGGCGCATTGCATCGGCCAGGGGAACACGCTCACAGCTGACAGCGCTGAGTACTACGAGACCGAAGGCCGGCTCTATCTGGTTGGCAACGTCCACTATAC
>DATBXT010000231.1:0-17705 GCA_036514115.1 Gemmatimonadaceae bacterium | reverse complement strand
GCGCGAGACCCTTGGCAAACTGCCAGTCGGCGTACTCGAAGACGTTGCCGATCTGCAAATAGAACGGCACTCGCCGGGGCCACAGGGGTGCCACATCGTACTGGCGCCGCAACAGGACATCGAGAAAGGAACCGAAGGTCGACGGATTGCCCTGGTTGATCGCAGGATCGTGACGGGCGCGGATCATGAGGAACACGACGCAGGTCATTCCAACCAGCGCGACCAGTACCGAGCTGCGCAGAAGTTTCGCAAAAGAGTGGGCCTCGCGCCGGCCATCCACGTAGCGCCGACCAACGGGCACCGCGAAATAGCCATCAGCGGTGCTGAACACGAGCAGGATCGCGCTGGGAACGACCAGCAACGCGATCAGATGGAGCGACCACGCCAGACCGGCGAGATACGCGGCGAGCAGCGCCCACCGCGCATCCGAGTTTTTCCCCGCGCGGTCTCCGGCCCACAGGATCATGCACCCGAAAAGAAAGGCGACCGCATAGACCTCAGTCTCCGTGGCATTCAGCCACACAGTCGACATCAGTCCCGCGGTGAGACCGGCGGCGGTTGCCGCGAAGCCATCTTCAGTCCATTCAGCGATGAGGTTGGTGAGAATTCCGCAGGCGAAGGCGGTGCAAACTGCAGAGAGAAGATTCAGCGACCGGGCGAAGCCAAAAATGGAAGCGAAGATGAGGCTCCACGTTTTGCCGATGAGGATGTAAAGCGGCGTGCCGGGAGGATGCGGAACCCCGAGGGAGTGAATTGCAGCGAGGAACTCCCCCGAGTCCCAAAGCGTTACGCCTGGAGCAAGGGTGAGCATATAGACAAAAAGCAGTAGTACGGCGGTCGTCCAACCCGGCGAAGGAAACCGTCTTATTGGTGGCACCTCTGAGAGGGGTAGCGTTTCAAAATTAATTCAGCGGCTCGGGAGTTGCCCGACCGTTCAGCCGTTCGGGTGTTCCCTCTCTCATAATGTGCCGTCGGGAGGATTCTACGTACGCAATCACGCACGCCTCGGCTGCCCTCGCCCTGAAGAGAAAGTTTCCGCGAGTCGGGCTGCTGCCGCTCCTGATCTCCGTGCAAGTGATCGAGCTGCTCTGGATCCTGTTCACGTACCTCGGAATCGAGCACGCGCAAATTACGCCAAACACGGTCCGCCTCGACTACCTGCCGTACTCCCATTCGCTGGCGACGGGGGTGATCCTCGCCGCAATCGCGTGGGGATTCGGAAAGGCCGTGCGGCGCACCAACGTCGGCGTTGCAATCGCGCTCGGCATTCTTTCCCACACCGTGCTGGACTTCATCCATCACGAGCCGAACATCGCTCTTCTCCCAATGCAGTGGGGCCCGCGTTTCGGCCTCAACCTGCAGGGCTATCCAATACTCGATTTTCTTGTCGAGCTCGCGTTCTGTCTGGTGTGCTGGGCATACTTTCATGGCACGAGGGGACTTCTGATCGGCATAGTGATCTTCAATCTCCTCAACATTCCGATGATGTTCCCGCGCTCCCAGACATTTACGCCACTGGTGGGGCATAACACTGTCTTGCCTACACTGATCCTCATCGAGGTCGTGGCAACGTGGGCGTTGATCTGGTGGCTCGGAAAGGGAACGATTCACCTCGAGGGCGCCGTTCCCGCGACCGCGGATGCAACCGCGCGCTGACTACTGCGCGAGCAGCTCAGATTCTTCCGGAGTGAGCGCCCAGGCAGCGTCCAACGCGAGGCGATTGGGCCGAACGTGATGCACCCTGAATATTCTGGCGCCCGCAAAGAAGGCGACGACGTTCACCCCGACGGTGGTCATATCGCGATCGTCGTTGCTGACCATGTTGGGGGCCAGCGTGGTGCCGCCGATTGTGCTCGCGGTGCCTGACGTGTAGCGAATCAACTCGGCAATCACTCGCTTGCGCGATGCACCGAGAAACAACGGATATCCCAGCGCGACGATTCTCTGAAGCTGCACCAGAGTAGCGAGTGAATGACCGGTTTTTTTTGAGAAGCCGATGCCCGGATCGATCGCGATGCGTGCCGGATGTACGCCCTCTCTCTGCACGGATTGGATGCTCTCCTCCAGCTCGGCGATGATCTCCCCGACGGGGTCGTCGCCGTAAACGGCGTTCTCGTAGCTCGCCATGTCCGCAACGGTCCCTCGCGAGTGCATCAGAACGACGTTGCACCCCGCTTCGGCGCACACCTCCGGCATCTTCGGATCGAGTGACATGCCGGAGACATCGTTCACAATCGATGCGCCCTCGGAAAGGGCAGCCTTTGCTACTTCCGATTTCACCGTATCGATCGAGATCGCGATTTCGCTCCACCGCGACCGAATGCCGCGGATCACCGGCAGCACCCGCTTGAGCTCCTCACGCGCCGGAACCGGCGCTGCCCCGGGGCGAGTCGATTCCCCGCCGACGTCGATGGCATCGGCGCCTTCTGCGATCATCCGGGCGGCCTGAGCGATCGCTGCTTCGGCGGAAACGAAATTACCCCCGTCGCTGAAGCTGTCGGGGGTAACGTTCAGAATTCCGAAGACATTTGGCCGCTGGGACTTGGACGGCCAGGTGAAACTCACGCCGGCGCGACCTCCGGTCCGCCGAACAGAGGAGGCTTGGACGGCTTGGGATGCAACACTGGGGTGGCGAGCGCCGGCGCCGACGGCGGCGGACTGACCGGACGCGGCGGCAAGGTTTCACCCCGCGACAGAGCGGCGACTTCGTCTCCAGTAAGGGTCTCCCGGTCAAGCAACGCGGCGGCCACCCTGTGCAGCAGGTCCATGTTTTCCTGAAGAACGTGGGTTGCGCGGACGTAGGCTTCCTTGATAACCCGTGACACTTCCTGGTCTACGAGCTGCGCCGTGCGCTCTGAAACTTCGCGGCGGGTCTGAAGCTCGCGGCCGAGGAAGAGCTCCTGCTCGTTGTCTCCAACGAGAATAGGACCGATTTCATCCGAGAGCCCCCACTGCGAGACATAGCGGCGAGCGAGCCCCGTCGCCTGCTGGATATCACTCGCAGCGCCGGTGGTGACACGATCGCGACCAAACACCAGCTCCTCGGCAACGCGTCCGCCGTATGCCTTGACCAGATTCGCCTCGAGCTGCTCGCGAGTAACTGAAACGCGATCATCCTCGGGGAGCGTCCACGCCACGCCGAGCGTTCGGCCGCGCGGGACGATGGTGACTTTGTGCAACGGATCGTTGCCCTTCACCTTGATGGCGCAGATGGCGTGGCCACCCTCGTGATAGGCGGTGAGCTTACGCTCCTCGTCCTTCATGACCATCGACTTCCGCTCGGCGCCCATCATGACCTTGTCCTTCGCATCCTCGAGGTCGGCCATGTAGACCTTGTCGTGATTGCGACGGGCCGCGAGCAGCGCGCCTTCGTTGACAAGATTGGCGAGATCGGCGCCAGCCATTCCCGGAGTGCCGCGCGCGAGAGTGGTGACGTCGACGTCTTCTGCCATCGGCTTGTTGCGGATGTGAACGCGAAGGATTCCCTCGCGACCACGCAGGTCCGGTGAATCAACGACGATCTGCCGGTCGAAACGGCCGGGACGCATCAGCGCGGGATCCAGCACGTCGGGACGGTTGGTCGCGGCGATGAGGATGACACCATCGTTCGACTCGAATCCATCCATTTCCACGAGCAGCTGATTCAGCGTCTGCTCGCGCTCGTCGTGGCCACCACCCAATCCGGCACCGCGGTGACGGCCGACGGCATCGATCTCGTCGATGAAAATGATGCAGGGGGCGTGAGCTTTCCCCTGCTCGAAAAGATCACGTACGCGGCTTGCGCCGACGCCGACGAACATCTCCACGAAGTCGGAGCCCGACATCGAGAAGAAGGGTCGGCCGGCTTCACCAGCAACCGCGCGCGCCAGCAATGTCTTGCCGGTGCCTGGAGGTCCAACGAGCAGCGCACCCTTGGGCAGACGACCGCCGAGCTTGGTGAATTTCTGCGGATCCTTGAGGAACTCGATGATCTCCTGCAGCTCGATCTTGGCTTCGTCCGCGCCCGCGACGTCGTCAAAGGTGACCTTCGGCGTGTCCCCCGTTAGCAGCTTCGCCTTGGATTTGCCGAAGCTGAACGCCTTTGCGCCGCCCGCCTGCATCGAGCGGAAGAGGAAGAACCAGATGCCGAATATCAGCAGGTATGGGAACAGACCGATCAGGATCGTGGTGAACGAGGCACGCGGCTCTTCAGCCTGGATCTGAACGCCGTGCTCCGTCAGACGCTTCACTTCGTCGCCGGAATTCTCCATTGGCAGGAGAACCTTGAACCTGGAAACGAGGCGGCCCTTGACCGGCACCTTGTTCTTGAATTCACCAGCGACGAGACGGCCACCCTGGATGGTGACTTTGTCGATGTTCCCTTTCTCGAGCTGCTCGCCGTACTGGGGCGTGTAGGAAATCTCGGGCGCGGCGTCTGATCCCTTCCCCGAGAACTGGATGATCGCGACGGGCACGAGTATGACGAAGACCCAGAACGAGAGCTGCTTGGATACCTTGCTCCAGTTCGTGGGCTTCTTCGGTGTTTTATTCGGCATTTGTATAGGCATTTACTGCAAGCTCGCTATGTACGGCAAATGGCGGAAATTCTCCGCGTGATCAAGCCCATATCCAACCAAAAATTCATTCGGAGCATCGAAACCAACGAACTTCGCGTCGAACTTGAGGCCATCCGCAATCCGTTTATGAAGGAGCGCGCATATCTCGAGTGACCGCGGCTTCCGCTCCTTCAGTATAGTCATGAGACGATTCAAAGTGCGGCCCGAATCAATGATGTCCTCGACGAGAAGGATGTCTTTTCCCGCCAGCTCCGTTTCCGGGTCGTACACCAGTCTGACCGTTCCGCTGGAAACCATTCCATCGCCATAACTGGACGCGACCAGAAAGTCGACTTGTAACGGACGTGTTATCTCACGTACCAGATCGCTCAGAAAGATGAAACTTCCTTTGAGCAAGCCGAGCACCAGAAGCTCGCCATCGGGGTAGGCAGTGGTGATCTCCTGACCAAGCTCAGCGACGCGTCGAGCGATCTCAACTTCCCCGAAGGCAACGCGCTTGACGGCCCTCCCGGAGAGGCGCGGATCAAGGAGCGACGTGCCAGGCTCGCCGCCGCTCGTCACGCGAAGAGAGCCGGTCGCGACGACCGCGTCTGGCTGCGAACGGTCGCCCGCCGCAAGAGCAGGTGGTCCCGTTTCATGACGATCTCGACTCCCCCCGAAAGTTGAATCGAACCTCCCGTTGTCCCCTTAATAGTAAACTCAGCGGCCCGGTGGGTTCCGCGACGATCCATTACCACCTGTGCGCGCGCAGCCAGGGCGGGCCAGAGTACGCGAAGTGACTCAGCGTCGTAACCGGCGAGACTGTTGCGGCTGACTCGAAGGGTGCCGTCGCGCTCTTCCGTTGCGTTGAGGCTCGGCAATAAATCGTCAACGGATCTGCGCCACTCCGCCGCTTGTCGCGCGAGCGAGAGGAGCTCCGAGGGAAAGGCCGGGTGCTGTCTGGTGATCGACGGCAGGAGGTCGAGTCGAATCCGATTTCGGAGGTGGGTCCGATCGAGATTCGAGGGGTCGTTCACAAACGGGACCCGATTCTTTCTCGCGTAAGCAGCGAGGGTGTCACGGGGAAGATTCACGAATGGACGGACGACGGGAGACTCCGCGTAAAGGCCTGCGAGCCCACGCGGCCCAGCCTGGCGGAGGATGCGCATAAACACGGTCTCGATCTGGTCATCACGGGTGTGGGCGGTGACGACCGAGGCATTCCGCTCTGCGGCAACTTCGTGCAAAAAGCTCCAGCGCGCGCGCCTCCACTCGTCCTCGCGTCGGCCGACCGTTACAGCTCGACCGGTGACGCTCTTCAGGCCGAGCTGGGCCGCCCGCCGCGCTACGAGCGCCGCTGCCCTTCCGGCGGCGCGGCCGGTGCCGTGATCGAAGGTGGCGACGACAAACTTTCTCCTCCGCGGCCGGTCGAGCCGGGCTGCGGCGGTGAGCAGAACCATCGAATCGAGGCCGCCGCTGATCGCCAGAACACAATCGTGCCCGGCCTCGAGCGCCGCCTCGACCGAGCTATCTACAGAAGCTGCTTCAATGGACGCAGTTGCCATGATAGCTTTAATCTACCTATCGACGGGGGAGCTCGGCTTGGAGACGCACGGTCCGCTTGGAACGCTATGGGTGTCGATCGGCCTTATTTGTTTTTACACAGCGCTGATCTGGCTCAATACACTTCTCGGCTTCTTCCTCACGCCACTGCTGACGGGGGTTCCGCTCAGCTGGCTGATCGATTGGCGTAAGCGCAGAAAGGGCCAGCTACCCACTGAGTCCGAGGCAGCGACCTACCAGGGATAGAGTGCCTGGTAGTAGGCGCGATTCCTCAGGATGATTCTGACGTAATCGCGCGTCTCCACGAAGGGAATCCGCTCGGTGAAGACTTCCGGATCGCCGGCCCCAGCCTTCGTCGACCACTTCTCGACCCGCGCCTCGCCAGCGTTGTAGGCGGCCAGCGTCTTCACGACCTCGGAATACTTGCGTACGAGTCCGCTCAAGTGCGCGGTACCGAGCTTGATGTTCGTCGCCGGCTGATACAAAAGATCGGGATCCCATGGACCAATCCCCTTCGAAGCGGCGACATCTTTTCCAACGCTGGGCATCAGCTGCATCAAGCCGCGAGCGCCCGCGGGCGATGTCGCCTGCGGATTGAAGTTCGATTCCTGCCGAATGAGCGCGGCCACCAGCACCGGATCGAGGCCATTCTCCTTTGCGCTGGAGATCAGCGTTTCGCGCTCGAGCACGGGAAAATAGAGTCGATAGTTCTCGGGACTCCGACCAATCTCGTCGAGCGCGCGCCGACCGAGGCTTATCGATCGAGACGCCTGATCGCCACCCGCGAGCGCGTGGGCGGTCGCCACCATTCGCGCGGGCGTCGCGAGCGCGTCACGAAACAATTTGTCGTTCTCGAAACCCGCCTCGACATCCATCCCGACATCCTTTAGCCCGACGACGCGGTTCGCCGCGGAGTCAACCGCGGGAATTCTCGCATAGTTGGGGGTCGACCGATCCGGCGCGATAATAGTCGTGTCGAGTCGTTTCGCTGCCATCACCGCGTAGTAGCTGAGCGGATCGGTTTTGATGATCGACTGCCAACGAGCGCGGCTCCGCGCCTTGTCGCCGAGAGCCGCGTAGGAGCGACCGGCCCAATACTGGGCGGCGAGCGCTTCGGTGCTATTCGAGTCGCGCGCGACAAGCGAGTCCAGCTCGGCGGCAGCACCGCGCCGGTCGCCCTGGATGTAGGAGATCATTCCAGCGCGGAAGCGCGCGCTGGTAGCGTGTCGTCCGCTGGGAAAGCGCTTGAGCATTGCGAGCAGCGTCTGCTTCGCGTCCTGGTCGCGGTTCTCATCGGTGGCGAGGTCAGCGAGGAGGAGCATCGCCGAGGCCGCACTGGTGTCGGTCGGAAACGCCGTAGTGATCGATCGCAGCGTAGCGCGGGCTGCCTCGACGTTGCCCAGCGCGACCTGGGCGCGTGCGCGCTGGTACTGTGCCGCGGCGGCGAGGTTCGAGGGTCCGCGAATCTTCGCGAACTGCGTCATGGCCTCCGGGTATCGTCTCAGGCGAAAAAGCACTGATCCATAGGCCACGTTGTCGGCCACATCGCCAAGGCCGGTGGTGAGCGCTTTAGCGTAGCCTGATGCGGCGCGCTCGGGCACACCCGACTTGTTAGCGGCGCGCGCGATGGTCAGCTCCTCCGCAGGAGTCCTGACGGTGAAGACCTTGTCGAACAGGTCGATCGCCTGGCGGGTGTCGGGGGAGTTGCTGGAGGTAGAGATGAAACTCAGAAGGTCACCACGCGCCGCCGTCCTGGACGCGTCGTCAGACGGTGGAGTGACACGCAATCTCAACGCGTCGAGCCTGGCGCCCAAGGCGCTATAAACGCGGATTGCGCCCGCGATATCTCGTGTTCTCTCGCGAGCTATCGCATCTGTCCAGCGGATTCGGTCGCGTGCGACGTCGGTACGAAGTTTGGCGTAGTAGGCGGCACGCGCGGCACTGTCGGCGGTCACGCCGGCAGCTCTCAGGTAGAGCCAGTCGGAAAGCTGCGGAAGTTTCTGGGCCGCCGCGTCGTAAGCCGCTCGCGCTGCGTCGAGGCTGTCCCCTCGATCGAGCTCTCGCGCACGCAGTACGAGAGCCCGGGTTTCCGCGGGCAACACGTGCTGGGTGGTGTCTCCGGCGAGAACCGCCGCTGACTCTTTTTGGTTTGGTGTCGGATTCTGGCAGGCGCTCGAAGAGATGACGAACGCGACAAGTGGAAGCAGGAGGTGCGCTAACGCCAACGTGTGTGATCTCCAACAAGTAGTTTGTTCGCTTCGTCCGGACCCCAGCTACCTGCGGCGTACCTGGGAAGCGACTTCGCAGGATGGTTACCCCAATACTCGAGGATCGGATCGATGATGGACCACGCCATTTCGACTTCGTCGCTGCGAGTGAAAAGCGTCGGATCGCCGATCATGCAGTCGAGAAGAAGGGTCTCGTACGCCGGGTGCGCGTCGTTGCCGAAGGCTTCACCGTAGGTGAAGTCCATGTCGACCGGCGTGATCTCGAGCCCGGGCGTCAGCTCGTGCATTGCGCCGGGAGTCTTGACCTGGAAGCGCAGGGAGATCCCCTCATCAGGCTGGACGCGCATCGTGAGGACGCTGGGCGACATCTCTTCCACTGCTTTCTGGCCGAAGAGAAGGAGCGGGGGCGACCGGAACTGAATCGCGATTTCGGAGATTCTTCGCGCCATTCGCTTTCCGGAGCGCAGGTAAAACGGCACTCCCTTCCACCGCCAGTTGTTGATGTCAACGCGCATCGCAGCAAACGTCGGGGTGAGCGAACTGACTGGCACGTCCGGCTCGCTCGTGTACGCGGGAACGGATTTCCCATCGACCGTGCCGCCGTCATACTGCGCGCGGACTACAGGTGGCTCACAGTCGCCTTGCACGAGCGGACGCACCGAGTGCAGCACCTTCACCTTCTCGTCGCGCACGGCATCGGCGGTGAATGAGCTGGGCGGCTCCATTGCGGCCAAAGTGAGGAGCTGAAGCAGGTGATTCTGGAACATGTCGCGCAGAACTCCGGCCTCCTCGTAATACTTGCCGCGCCCCTCGACCCCCACGGACTCCGCGGCGGTGATCTGCACGTGCGACACGTAATGTCTGTTCCACAACGGCTCGAAAATCGAATTCGCGAACCTGAATACGAGAATGTTCTGGACGCTTTCTTTGCCGAGGTAGTGATCGATCCGATAGATCTGGTGCTCTCCGAACTGATCGAGCACCAGCCGGTTGAGAGCCATCGCCGAGTCGAGACTGGTGCCGAAGGGCTTCTCGATCACGATGCGATTCCACGGCCGCTGCTCGTACGAGTGTGTGCGCCCGGCGAGGCCGCTGGTGCAAAGGTGCTTGAGCGTGGTCTCGAAAACGCTGGGCGGGATGGCGAGATAGAAGAGCCTGTTGCGATCTTCCTCGGCTGACTTCGACTCGATCTCCGACAGACGCTGCTTGATGTTGGCGTAAGCGTCGTCCTTGGTGAAATCACCACCGGCGTAGAACGTCCGCTGACAGAGCCATTGCCAGACATCGTCGTTCACTTTGTGAATCTCGTCGGAGCGCGACATCGCCTCGCGCATCATGGCGCGGTAGCCGTCGTCGGTGTTCTGATCGCGTGCAACGCCGAGCAAAGCGAAGTTGTCGGGAAGCAGCTTCTGCTCGGCGAGATAGTAAATCGCCGGAATCAGCTTTCGCTTTGTAAGGTCGCCCGCGCCTCCGAAGATGACCATCGTGCAGGGATCGGCCTTGTCGCGGCTGCCACGGCGTCTCGGAGCACGAATGAGTGGTACAGCCTGTGGTGTCTTCATGTCTTCTTTACCGCGTGACCACCGAATTCGTTGCGCAAAGCGGCGATCACCTTGGCTGAGAATGAATCGGTCTGACGCGAGCGGAGGCGTGTGAGAAGCGAAAGAGTGATAACCGGGGCCGGGACATCGAGATCGATGGCTTCCTGCACCGTCCAGCGTCCCTCGCCGGAATCTTCCACGTACCCTTTCAAGGCCGTGAGATCGGCATCCTTCTCGAATGCCAGCTCGGCGAGCTCGTTCAACCAGGACCGGACGACGCTGCCGTGGTTCCAGACAGCAGCGATCTTGTGGAGGTCAAGCTTGAAGTCTTTCGACGCGTGCAGGATCTCGTAGCCTTCGGCATAGGCCTGCAGATTCCCGTACTCGATTCCGTTGTGAACCATCTTGACGTAATGACCGGCTCCCGTCGGTCCGACGTGGGCGTAGCCGTCGGCCTGGGCGAGCGTTCTGAAAATCGGCTCGCACAATTTGAATGCCTGGGCGGACGCACCGATCATCAGACAGTAGCCGTTGGCGAGCCCCCAGATTCCACCGCTTGTCCCGCAGTCGATGAACTCGATTCCCTTCCCCTGCAGATCGGCCGAGCGGCGCATCGTATCGTGAAAGTTCGAGTTGCCGCCGTCGATGATGACGTCGCCTTTCGACATTCCTGGCGTCAGCTGCGCGATGGTGTCGTCGACGGGTTTCCCGGAGGGTACCATGATCCAGACGATGCGCGGGCCTTGCAGCTTGGCGGTGACTTCGCCGAGATCTTTGGCCGCGGTGGCGCCGAGCGAAACGTACTTCTGAATTGCGTCGGCGCTGCGATCGTACACAACGACTTCATGACCTCCTTTCATGAGCCGCTCAGACATGTTGCCGCCCATCCTGCCCAGGCCGATCATTGCCAAGCGCATTGACTATGCTCCGGAAAGTTCGAGGTCCAGAAACCGCTCCAGTTCGGAACGCAGCTGTTCCGCGGTACTGAAAAGCATCACGTTCATGCCGAGGGAGCTTGCGGGAATGAGATTCTGCTGCCGGT
Source organism: Gemmatimonadaceae bacterium (assembly GCA_036514115.1). GTDB lineage: Bacteria > Gemmatimonadota > Gemmatimonadetes > Gemmatimonadales > Gemmatimonadaceae > UBA4720. The sequence goes on along the minus strand of DATBXT010000231.1, from coordinate 6,796 downwards.
CATCGATGAACAGGGACGTTTCCGGCGTTGCGTGAGCTATGCCAAGGGCGCGCTGGTAGAACCGGCGGATTGGCTTACGCACGCCCAGCCAGCACGAGGAGATAAAGGCCTCGAAAATCTGCGATATCCCGAAGTGCTCGATCCGATAAATGTTGAGGTCTTCCGATTCGTTGTTGAGAGTCATGAGGGTATAGCGCGGATCCTTTGACAGCTCCCTCGCCAGTCGAATGGTTTGCTCGAACGGAACGCTCTGCGCGCACATGAACCGGCGAAACTGCTCGCGAGAGAACTGGCGCTCGGTGTAGAAGACCGCGACGTCAAGGTACTCGTCGATGGAGATCCGTCCTTCCTCCCACTCGCCGACTACCTCTTCGTGCCGCCACTGAAAGTCGTCCGCGTTGAGACCGAAATGCTCGACGGCGCACTGGCGCTGCTCCCGGTCCCAGCCATTGGATCCGAGGACCCCGCCAATGTCGAAGAAGATGTGGCGGATTTCCGTCACTTGATGAGGACCGCGCGCGCGGGCGCGCCGTCGCAGCCCTCGAGGCGCAGGGGCAGGCAGACGAACTGGTATTCGCCGGGGGCCGGCACCGAGAGGTCGAGCCCCTCGACTATCACCACGCTCTGTTCGAGAAGTGTGCGGTGCGTCCGATGGTGGCCGGAGTGAAACTGCTCTATCGACAGGTAGTCGACTCCCACGAGCTCGACGCCGTTGTCGACGAGGTACTTCGCCCCGTCCGGCGCGAGAAAGGTGTAGTCCTTGACGAATTCGTTGCGCGACAGAAATGCGGAGTTGCGTGTTTTGAGAAGGATTCGCGGATGTCCCTTGATGTCCCGCTGTCGCAGCTCCGCTTCGCCGATCGACATGACGTCGTCCGCGAAGTCGAGAAGGAGCGCGGGACCGATCAGCCGTTCGAGGGGAATCCTGTCCACCGGCTGACCGTCGTCGAAGAAATGACGCGACGCATCGGCGTGGGTCCCGGTATGTGAGCCGAAGCGAATTGTCGAGACATTTGCGCTGGCGCCCTTCGCCACCGCCTGCTGCAGGCTGATTTCGATCTCGGGATTGCCTGGATATACCAGACCGCCCGTACGAATCGGCACCGAGATGTCGTAAATGCGACTCACGGCCGGATGCGAAGCAACTGTCGTGCGCGTTTTAAGATGGCAGGCTCGTCGATTCGCTGGCGCTGAGTATGAAACGCGGGATTGCAGCCTCGAAAGAAGATCCGTCCTGGCGAAGAAGTCCGTAATGCCCTTCCATCCAACCCTCGCCGGACTTGAGAATGCAGAAACTCTGATATTCGTGCACGCCGCCGGGGATGATGGTCGGCTGCTCGCCGACGACCCCTTCGCCGATCACTTCAGTGTCCACGCCTTCGCCGACTGAATCGTGGATCAGCCACCGCCGGGTCAACAGCTGCGCCGCCAGCTTACCGACGTTCTCAATGCGGACGAAGTATGCGAAGACGTAGTGACTCTGGGAGGGCTCCGAGTGATCGCGCAGGTACACGGGCCGCACGGTGACGCGAATCCCCTCCGTTTCGCGGTAGAAAAAGCTGCGACCAGTCATGATCCAATTTAATGAAAGAGGCGCCGGCTGAGCCGGCGCCTCTTTTCCTTGCGAGTTTCCGCGCTCACCAGATCACTGGTCGGACCGAATCGGCCCGGACCATCGGATCACCAGGCTTGCAGCCGAACGCCGCGGCGAACTGCGGCAGATTCGACAACGGACCATTGGTGCGCCACTGTCCCGGTGAATGCGGATCGGTGTTGATCCGGACCCGCTGGGCCTCAGGCGTGATGTTCTGTCTCCAGATCTGCGCCCACGCGAGGAAGAAGCGCTGCTCCGGCGTGAACCCGTCGATGAGTGGAGGACGGCCCTTTTCAGCCAACGCCTTCTCCATAGCTGCGTAGGCGATCGACAACCCGCCCAGGTCCGCCAGGTTTTCGCCGAGCGTCAGCTTGCCGTTGACGTGAAGACTGTCGAGGACGGTGTAGGCATCGAACTGCGATGAGACCAGTCCGGTGCCGGTCTTGAACTTCGAGAGATCGGCGGCGCTCCACCAGTTGCGGAGATTGCCCTGCGCGTCGAACTGGGCTCCCTGATCGTCGAAGCCGTGGGTCATCTCGTGGCCGATTACCGCGCCCATTCCGCCGTAGTTCACGGCGTCGTCGGCGTTGGGGTCGAAGAACGGGGGTTGCATGATGCCCGCCGGAAACACGATCTCGTTCATCGAGGGGTTGTAATACGCGTTGACCGTGGGCGGAGTCATGCCCCACTCGGCGCGATCCACCGGCTGGCCGATCCTGGAGAGTGTGCGACGCCGCTCGTACTCGCGCACTGCCACCTGATTATTGAAGAAGCTTCCCGGCGTGATCGTCAGCGTCGAATAGTCACGCCACTTGTCGGGATAGCCGATCTTGTTGGTGAACGCAGCCAGCTTGCCTGACGCCTGCACCTTGGTGGTGTCGCTCATCCAGCCGAGCGTTTGCAGACGATCGTGGAACACTGATTCCAGATTTCGAACCATCTCCAGCGCGCGGGACCTGGCCTGCGGCGTGAAATACTGGGACACGTAGGCCTGGCCCAGAGCGTCTCTCAAGCCGGCGTCGGTGGCGCGGGTGCAGCGCTTTTCACGCGGCAGCATTTCCTTCGTGCCGCTGAGAGTGCTGCTGAAGCGGAAGTCCTCGTTGACGAACGCCGAGCTGAGGCTCGAGGCCGCTGCGTCGAGCAGGTGCCACCGCAGGTACGCCTTCCATGTGTCGAGCGGAGCCGATGTAAGGAGCGCGTCCACTGCCTTCAGGAACTCCGGGTTCTGAACGTTGACTGCTGGTATGTCCGACCTGCCTTCCGCGGTGAAGAACCGTGGCCAGTCGAATCCGGGCGCGAGCTGCGCAACCTCGGCCGGTGTCATCCGGTGGTACGTCGCGTTCGGATCGCGCATTGCGACGCGCGTCATGGCAGGAGTCGCGAGCGCCGTCTCGATTGTCATGACCTTCTGTGCGTCCGCCGCTGCCTGGGTCGGGTTCTCGCCGATCAGGCCCAGCATTCTGCCAACGTGAGCGACGTAATTCGTCCGAATGTCGGCGTAGGCCTTGTCCTGATTCAGGTAGTAGTCGCGGTCGGGGAGCGAGAGCCCGCCCTGACTGATACCGGCGATTACCGAGGTGCTGTTCTTGAAATCCTGCTGCGCTCCAAAGCCAAAGAGGAGCGGCACTCCTCGGGAGTGCAGTCGTGCCACTTCGGCCTCGAGATCACGACGGTTCTTGATGGCGTCGATCCGATCCAGCTCGGCCTTGATGGGTTGATAGCCGGCGCGTTCCGCGCCCACCGAATCCATGCACGATGAGTAGTAGACTCCCAACTTCTTCATGTCGGCAGACGCCTGGGCGTTACCACCGGCCGCGGCAGTGCGAAGGATCGACATCAGGTTCGCCTGATTGTTCTCCTGCAGCTCGTCGAAGCTGCCCCAGCGCGCATACGCGGCGGGAACTGGATTGCGCTTCACCCAGCCGCCGTTGGCGAACTGATAGAAGTCGGTGCAGGCTGAAACGGACCGGTCGAGATTTGCGGGATCGAGTGGCTTGGACTGCATCGGGACGGCGTTCTGGGCCGCCACGGGAGACGCGAGCGCAACGCTTAGCGCCAGCGCACGTAGAACGAAACGCATGATGGGTGCTCCGGGTGGTGTTTGGACTACCTGACCATAATCTTCACGCCGCTTCCAAGTCCAGTCCCCCGGCGTCGGGGTAATCCTCCTGTCATTTTGCTGACTTTCTGTTGCGCGACGCGCGTTTGGCTTTGCGCGTCCGCGGCTTCGCAGGCTTCATGATGCTCCCCCGACAATTGTCTGATCCGCAGCGACAGAAATAGAATTTCTCGAGCTCGGCGTCGTTCTTACCCGTGCGCTCGTACTGATAGTCGTAGGCGAGCTCCACTCCAGGCTCGATTCCACGAAGGGCGTGGATGAAGATCTTTTTCCCGGTAATGATCGCTTCGCAGTTTGGATCACAGGAGTGATTGATGAAGCTGGCATCTCCGCCGCCGGCTGACACCGCGCCGTCAATCACCGTCTTTTTGTCGAGAGTGAAGAGGAAGGTGTGATGCCGCTTCATCTTTGTATCGTCGTAGCGTTTGTCCGCCTCGCGATTGCTGATCCGCTCGCCCTGGTATTCCAGGATCCTGGTTCCTTTGCGGATATAACGGTTCGCGAACACACCGCGACCATGAATGGGTGAGTTGCGCACGACGTACAATGGTTCCGAGTTGCCTTTACGGTGGGGCTCGAGAGGAGCCTCTCGCCCGTTCTGGGACTTCGACATCAATTGATTGGGTTTTTCTACTTCGATGATGCGACTATGAGGCCAACGCACTCGCCGAGGCCGATCCGCGCGGCGCCTTCGCGCTGGAAGTACGCCCGCAGGATTATCTCGTCGCCATCGTGAAGGAATTTCCTTTCCTCGCCGGTAGGCAGCACGACCGGCTCCGCGCCGCGTCGGGTGAGCTCGAGCATCGATCCCTGGGATCCCGCGTCGGGTCCGGAAACGGTGCCACTGGCGAAGAGATCGCCCGGCCGCAGGTTGCAGCCATTGCTGGCGTGATGGGTGAGCATCTGCGCCGGCGTCCAATACATATCGGCGAGCGATGCCTGGCTGAGGCGGAACGGCCGCAGCCGCCCTTCACGCATCAGCATCGAACGGATATAGACCTCGATGTTGAGGTCGAGCCCTCCCTCGTTCCGATCCTTCTCCGCTGACAGGTACGGCAGGGGCTGAGGGTCGCTGGGCGGACGGAAGAATGCCGGCACTCGATAGGGCTCGAGGGCCTCCCATGTTACGACCCACGGCGAAATCGTAGTCGCGAAATTCTTGGCCAGGAACGGTCCCAGCGGCTGGTATTCCCATGACTGGATGTCCCGCGCGGACCAGTCGTTGACGAGGCAGATACCGAACAAGTGGTCCTCAGCGGCGTTGATCCGCACCGTTTCGCCGAGTGCGGTTCCGGTGCCGATGAAGAAGCCGACTTCTGCTTCGTAGTCGAGCATCTGAGATGCGCCGAAAGTCGGATTCCCGCCGGTTGCTGGTGCAATTTGACCTTTTGGCCGGGTGACCTCGGTGCCACTGAGAACGATGGACGATGCGCGTCCATGATAGGCGATCGGGACGTGCTTGTAGTTCGGCAGGAGGGGGTTGTCGGGTCGAAAGAGCTTCCCGACGTTGGTGGCGTGATAAATCGACGCGTAGAAGTCGGTGTAGTCTCCGATCTGCGCCGGCAGAAACAGGTCAGCCTCATTCATGGGGACGAGCGCGCCGGGCGGTAACGGATTGATCACACTGCTGTCGCCGGGGCTGCCGGAGAGAAGCTCGCTCAGACGCGCGCGGAATTCGGACAAAGCATCCCGCGGTGCCTGCATCAGCTCGTTCATGTTGGGCCGATCGCACCACCGCGCCACGTCGCGGGCTTTCCCCGTCCACAGATTCGCGCTGAGCGATTCCCCGATATCCACGATCTGGTCGCCGATCGCTACTCCAACGCGCCTCTCCGCATCGCCTTTGCGAGCGAAAACGCCGAACGGAAGATTCTGGATCGGGAAATCGGTGTCCGGCGAATTCGCGGATTCGATCCAGGACGTGATTGACGGATCGTGGGTCTCGTTCACTTGCTCGTTGATCTCAGGTGCGGGTAAGGGCGGCGAGCTCGTCTACGGGCTCACGAAATGAACACGACCCGAATGCGATTGCAAATTTCGATCGAGCTTTGGCAATCTGCGCGGTCGTCACCGACTTGCCGCGCCAGCGAATGGCGTCGTCCTCAAAAGCGAACGCGGAGCGGTCCGTTTCCTCGAGGACTGCAACACACGCGTCCGCGCCTTCGCCCCCATACGCCATGACGCTGGCGAGAAACACGTTCACGAATCCATACATCGACCCCCTGGCGCTGTCGGGCTCATAAGTCAGTCGGTAATCGCCGTGCAGTGGATGGTGAAGGCCCGCGGTCGCCTTGAAGGGCACTTTCTCGTGGGCGCAGGCGACGATGAAGTCCGCCAGCTTCTCCGCGGCTGGGAACGCGTCGGGGGTGACGCCGCCAGTGCGGACCTTGGCGCGGCCGCCGGCTTTGGCGATGTCGGCGATGAATGATCCAAGGTCGCCGGACAGCGGGATCTCGAAGTAGGGCGTGAACTCGGCGGGAACCTTGTCCCGCTGCTGCACGACCTGCTTGGGCGTCGACGCTTTCATTTCGACGACGTCGATGATCGCGCGATATCCCGACCTGGACGAGTGCTCACGATTGAAGCGCGTCATCTGCTCGACGGCGCCGCCGACGTCGTCGGCCACCAGGACGCTCAGTCGCCACGGTTCGTCCATTCCACCGCTCGGCAACAGATCGTCGGCCGCCTTCTCGAGCTCCTCCAACCGCGTGACCGGAACGATGAATCGACCAAGCGCCGGCCGATCCGGACCCTTCGCGTACGCAGCATAGTTCTCGAGCGCGGTGCGCATGTCTTCCCCTGCCGGCGGAAACAGGCCGGCGTAATCGACCAGGCCGGCGAGCAAGGCATCCACTGCTTTCATGCGCGGTCCTTCAACCTGCGGACGAATTTGAGGCCCGACCACGTGTCGTCGATCGCGCAGACCTTTACATCAACCAGCCCGCACTGCAACCCATGTTCGCGCACAACGTTCTCATTCAGATCCGTCTCGATATCAGACGTTCGCTTGGGCCAGGCAACCCACAGCATCCCGTTCGTCTCGAGTCGGTCGCGCAGCGCCGCGAACTGGCGCGTCAGCTCCG
>DATBXT010000230.1:0-3495 GCA_036514115.1 Gemmatimonadaceae bacterium | reverse complement strand
CGCGCGCCGATTCCTCTCGAGGCGCCGGTAACCACGGCGGTGCGTCCTTTGAGCGGACTCACGCCTTTAGTCCTTGCCGTTGTGTGCGAGTCGCAGGAACTCATCGCGCGTCTTCGGATCTTCTCTGAAGGCGCCGCGGAGAGCCGACGTGATGGTCTTCGAGTTCTGCTTCTGGACACCGCGCATCATCATGCACAGGTGATACGCCTCGATCACCACGCCGACGCCGGTTGGATTCAGCACGCTGCACAGACCTTCGGCGATCTGTTCCGTCAGCCTTTCCTGCACCTGCAGCCGGCGCGCGAAGACATCGACGAGCCTCGGAATCTTGGAGAGCCCCACGATCTTGCCATTCGGGATATAGGCGATGTGCGCCTTGCCGAAGAAGGGCAGCATATGGTGCTCGCACAGCGAATAGAGCTCGATGTCGCGCACCATGATCATGTTGTCGTGCTCTTCCCTGAAGACGCCCTTGCCGATCACTTCCTCCGCGGTGCTGTTATAGCCCTGGGTCAGCCACTTCATCGCGTGCGCGACGCGGTAGGGCGTACGAAGCAATCCCTCGCGTTGCGGGTTCTCGCCAACCAGTTCCAGCTGGCGGCGAATCAGTTCCTCGAACTCGTCAGTCGACTCTATCTCGCCCGCGCCGTCGAGATCGCTACTGTCCGGCGTATTCGACATAGTTGTTCTCGGTTTCCCACAGCCCCAGCTTGACGAGCCTCCCGGGCTTCACCTGCGGCGACAGAATCTTCCAGAAGGCAACGATGATGTTCTCGGACGTCGGAATCACTCCCTTCATGAAAGGGACGTCGAGATTGAAGTTCTTGTGATCGACGATGTCGACGATCTCGCGCTCGACGATCTTCTTGAGCTGCGAAAGATCCCAGACGTAGCCCGTCTTCGGATCGATGTCGCCTTCGACGGAGACATCGAGGGTGTAGTTATGGCCGTGCCAGTTGGGATTGTTGCACTTCCCGAAAATCCGCGAGTTCTCGGCGTCCGACAGCTCGGGATTGTGGACGCGGTGCGCGGCGTTGAACCGCACGCGGCGGGTGACTGTTACGCGTGACATGTTTAGGGTAAGATATCCGCAATGCGGGTCGGGCGCAGTACAGGATCAGACGGTTACCGCACCGGAGCTTTGATCAAACAAAAAGAGCTCCGCCGATCAACTGGCGGAGCTCAAAAATGGGACGGAGAGGTTTTTTGAAGCCCGGTCGAATTTTTGAGGCCCTCACCTTGCCTTCCGTCTTCCCCGCACTGGGGCCTGACGTCAGCATAGTTTATCGGACCCACTCGAAGGACTTGTTGGCTCAAAAAGTGAGTTCCCCGCCCCAACGATGGTGCTGAAAAGTCGGGTGAAACAGTTGCTCAAATGACTGTCTGAACTTACCGGTCGTCACACTCAAGGTCAACGAATTTCACTATGGATTTCGGGATAATTGGTGCTGTACTCATGCTTGCAATCTGGGCGTTCGTCACCTTCACGACGGCCGCTCCGGGATGGATCCACCTGCTGCTTACGGTCGGGCTGTTCCTGCTGATTTATAGGATCGTCGTGAGAGGGACGCGCGGCGTCGACCGCAACCCCAAGGCCTGATGGCCGGACGCGGGTCATACTCCTCCTACGGAAGCGAAGGACCCGCGACGGCAGTCGCCGAGCAGCCGCAGGCGCTTTCGGCGGACAAGAAAAAACCAGTCCTGGTTACAGGCTCCAGCGGTATGGTTGGAATTCACACCTGCCGCGAGCTCTGCAAGAACGGGTGGCAGGTGCGCGCGCTCATCAGGGATCCTGCCAAGGCGGCGATGGCGCTCGGTCAGCTGCCGGTGGAGTTCCGCGTCGGAGATGTGAGGGATGCGACTGCTTTGCGGAGCTCGCTCCATGGCTGTGGCGCAGTAGTTCACCTCGCTGCCATCGCCATCGAGAAGAAAACCGAGAAGTACGTCGAGACCAACACCGCCGCCACCGAGCGACTGATCTCGGCCGCGCGCGCGGAAGGTGTGTCGCGAGTGATCTTCATGTCGCAGAATGGCGCGGACAGCCGATCGCCTTATCCCTTCCTGCACAGCAAAGGAATCGCCCAGGACTCGGTAAAGACGAGCGGGCTCCAGTGGACGGTGCTCCGGCCGTCGGTGATTTTTGGACCGGAGGATCAATTCGTGAATGTGCTGGCGCGATTGATCCGGCTGACGCCGAAGTTTTTTCCTCTGCCCGGCGGCGGTAAGGCGCGGTTCCAGCCGATAGCTGTCGACGATGTTGCGAAGGTCGTGCGTCTCTCACTCGAGAAGAAAGAGACACTACACCAGGCCTTCGACCTTGGCGGGGCCGTACCGCTCACTCTCAAGGAGATGACGGAGCGGATTCTCAACGCTATGCAGACCACCCGAACGCTGGTGCCAGTTCCGGTAAGATTGCTGCGACCGTTAATCGTTCTTGCAACGCGCTTCCTGCCGAACCCGCCGGTGACTCCGAGTCTGCTCGATCTGCTTGCGCTCGACAACACGGTGACGAAGAACGCGTTGACCGAGTTTTTCAAAGTCGTGCCGATTCCGTTCGCCGCCGACGAGCTGCAATACCTGAGACGCATCACCGCGCGCAGCGCACTGAAGTCGCTTTTCAGCCGAGTATGAAATCCTGGATGTGGTTCAGGGCAGGTTAACCGCCTCGACGCGCAGTGCGGCTCTTCGTTTCGCGCCCTGGCGCCTCTCCGATACCAGCCCCGAAACCGGCGGCCACCAGCGCCAGCAACGCGGCTCCTCTTGCGACTACACGGAAACCCGAGAGAAAGGATTCGCTGATCGCGACCTGAAGAGTCGAGCGGTGCTCGGGCTCCAGTGGGATGCTGTCGAGTTCAGCGCCTGCCATCTTCGGAAGCTCCTTCTCCAGCTCTCCTTTTACTTGCGGCGAGACCCACGATTGCTGGAGCGTCGGTTGCATCTTTTCGTCGAAACGTCGCGTCAGCACCACGCCGAAAACCGCGATGGCAAGAAGACCGGCGACGCGCGAAACGCTGTTGTTGACACCGGATGCTACGCCGGCGTGTGCCGACGGAACCGCACCCATGACGGTGGTGGTGAGGGGCGCAATGGTTATCGCCATTCCCAGGCCGAGGACAACCACTGCCGGGAACACTCCAATCCAATAGGTGTCATTGATTCCAACCCGCGCGAACAGCGCGAGCCCGATCGCCGAGGTGACGGGGCCCACTGTGAGCGGCAATCGTGCGCCCGTCTTCGCAACCAACCCGCCCGACCATCGCGAAAGGAAGAAAACAATAATTGGAAAGGGCAGGAACGATGCTCCGGCGGCCGTCGCCGAATAATGTTTGACCTGGATCAGCAACAACGGCACGAGGAAGAAAACAATCCCCAGCGCGCCGTACAGGAGCAGCGTCAACAAATTCGTCAGCGAAAAAGTTCGCGACTCGAATAGGTGCAGCGGCACCATCGGGTTCTTCTCTCTTACCTCGGCGCGGATAAGCAGGCCGAGCGACA
>DATBXT010000229.1:0-2160 GCA_036514115.1 Gemmatimonadaceae bacterium | reverse complement strand
GGTGTCGCCCGGCGCATCGACGGAGTACATCATGCTGTCCGAGGAAGCTCTTGGGGCAGGAAAGCACGGGGCCTTCGTTCGCCTGCCAAGTTTCCCGGCCGTCGAGAATTGTGGGAATGCGGGATGCACCACTGTGACTGGAGTTCCGGGAGCGAGACCCAGATCGGGCGCCTCGAAGCACAGACGGGTGCCCGACGAATCCTGATCGGCGACGAACATTCGTGCTTCGCCGTTCGGACCGAGCGGGCTGATGTTTTCGTTGACCTCGTCGGTTTTAGGCTCGTGCCCGCAAGCGAGTCCAACAGCGGCCATCACGATGGCAGTGCAGAGCGCTCTCGATTGTCGATGCATGCACCCGGCTCCTTGCAACATTTCAGGGACCATGCCCGTGCAGGTTGGCGTCGGACAGGCTCACATAGGGATGACAATCGATCCCGAAATTGCTTTCCCCACCTGCCACTTCCCGTTTTTCCTAATCATAAGATAGACGGTCTCTTCGCTACGAAACGCACCGATGATCACTTCGCCTGGGAGGGTGGGTGGCATCCGTCGGCAACTTCGGCCCAGACGCGCGAACGCGCTATCGCCCCATAGAGAATCAGCACGCACCCCAACCACGTAACCGTGCGTCACTTCACCTTGCACTTCGGAACAGTAGAGTATCGATCCGGCCGGAGCGAGTTTGGCGACTCCGGTTTGCACGTAGCGCTTGAACACCTTCGCAGTGAGGCTGTCCCCAAACCGTACGTACACGGCGTGACCGGAATCGTCCGAGAACGGAGGATTGCCCTCGCCAAACGGCGCGAGGACCGCCAGATCTGGCGAGCGGTGGAAGCATCCCGCCAAGGCAAGAGAGATCGAGAACAGCTTGACTCTTTTCATTCAACCTGACGTCCGATTTCCCAGCGGTGTCCGAACTCGATCACCGGCCGATCAGAGCTGGCGCTTCTTCATCTCGCCGACCGCGAAATTCACCGCCCTCGCCGTCATCGCCATGTAGGTGATGCTCGGGTTCTGATTTGCGTTCGAGGCCATGCAGGCACCATCCGTCATGAACACGTTCGGCGCGTCCCACACCTGATTGTGCATGTTCACCACCGACGTCTTCGGATCGCGACCCATCCGCGCGGTTCCGGTCTCGTGAATGACGAGACCCGGCGCGTTCTTTTCCTTGAAGGTCCTGATGTTCTTCGCGCCCATCGCGTCCAGCATCTCCGTCGCCGTCACGACCATGTCGTCCTGCATCTTCAGCTCGTTTTCGCTGTAGGCGCACGTGATCCGCAGTGCCGGAATACCCCACGCATCGACGAGATGCGGATCGATGGCGATGAAATTCTCGTGGCGCGGCAGCATCTCGCCGAATCCATCGAAGGTCATCTCCCATGGGCCGAGGTCGCCGATCAGCGATTTCTTGAAGCTCGCTCCGAAACCCGGCATGTCCGATCCGCGCTCCCAACCCGCGCGCTCGGCGCGGCCCTCGAAGCCGTAGCCGCGCTGGAAGTCGGGATGTTTGCTCTTCACGTTCCTGAATCGTGGGACGTAGATCGCGTCGGGACGCCTGCCCACCTCGCGACGATCCTTTGCCCAGGGAAGCTCACCGGTCGCACCACCGCCCATGATGTGATCCATCAGGTTGTGTCCCAGCTCGCCACTCGAATTGCCGAGCCCGGTCGGGAATTCCGGTGACAACGAGTTGAGCAGGATGCGCGTCGACTCCAGCGCGGCCGCGCAAAGGAAGATCACCTTCGCCTTGACCTCGAACATCTCCTTGGTGTTTCCATCGACGACCCTGACGCCCGATGCCTTCTTCGTCTTCGGATCGTAGATCACGCTGTGCACTACGCTGAACGGCCGCAGCGTCAGGTTTCCGGTTTTTCTCGCCGCGGGTAGCGTGGAGTTCAGGCTGCTGAAGTACGACAGAGTCACGCATCCGCGATAGCAGTTGCCACACAGATGACATTTCTGGCGGCCGAGGTGGTCTTCGCTCAACACCGCCAGGCGCATGTTGGTCACGACGCGCTCGCCGTTGAACTTCGTCAGCAACACCTCGCGCGCCTTCTGCTCCGCCGCGTTCATCGGCCAGGGCTTCAGGAATTCACCATCAGGTAGCTGGGCCAGACCTTCGTGACGTCCCTGAATTCCGACGAACTTCTCGACGTA
>DATBXT010000228.1:0-27257 GCA_036514115.1 Gemmatimonadaceae bacterium | reverse complement strand
TCGGCTTGGGATTGTTTGTCATCGGTGGTTGTTCTACGACCGTAGGGTGATCAATGCTTGCGTACACATGTACTCTCACGGGCATTACACCAACTCCCCGGGGCGGTCTGAGCAGCCAGTTGCGTGAGCGGAAGGTAGCGCAGCCTCTGTTCCGATTCTCGTACCCGTCGACATAAGCGTCGGCAAGCGCTTATGAGCGGCCGACTGTTCTGGAGTCGATTCTGAGGGCGGCATGAGCGATGGCTAGCGGGATTAGTCGGCCTCCGGAGCCGAAGGTCGTGGGTTCGAGTCCCGCCGCGCGCACTTCTTTTTTGGATCGCGGCGGCGCTGGGAAGGCGGAAGGGCATCCTCTTCGCCGACACCGCGGTCTTGGGCGGAGCCGCTAACTACGCTCGTTCGCTCCGCTCACTCGGGCTCTTCCCGCGCAAACCAGCTAAGCAGATTTGAGGGCCTGGCCGACCTGCGTCAGTGACTGACGGGCGTCTCCGAACAACATCCGCGTCTTCTCGTGATAGAAAAGCGCGTTGTCGATGCCGGCGAAGCCGTGGCCCATGCTGCGCTTGAGGACGATGATGTTGCGGGCGCGGTCGACGTCGAGAATGGGCATGCCGTAGATGGGACTCGATGGATCGTCGCGGGCTGCCGGGTTGACGACATCGTTCGCTCCCACCACCAGTACGACGTCGGTCTGCGGGAATTGGCCGTTGACCTGGTCCATCTCCAGAAGCTGATCGTATGGGACGTTCGCTTCAGCGAGCAAAACGTTCATGTGGCCGGGCATGCGGCCGGCAACGGGATGGATCGCGTACTTCACGTTGACACCGCGGCTCTCCAGGTCAGTTGCCAGCTCGCGAACCGTGTGCTGCGCCTCGGCCACAGCCAGGCCGTATCCCGGAACGATGACGACACTGCGCGCGTAGGCGAGCGCAATGGCTGTGTCTTCCGGCGTAGTCTGGCGAACTGTGTGGCCTACGGCTGAAGCGCTCGCGGCGGTTGCGCTGCCGGCAGCGCCAAAAGCGCCGAAGAGGACGTTCCCGACTGAGCGATTCATCGCGGTGCTCATGAGAAGCGTGAGCAATGTGCCGGACGCGCCGACCAGAACTCCAGCCACCACCAGCATCTGATTGTGTAGAACGAATCCAGTGAGAGCGGCGGCGAGGCCCGTAAGCGAGTTGAGAATCGAGATCACAACCGGCATGTCGCCGCCGCCAATCGGCAGAACGAACATCGCGCCGAGAAGCAGTGCCGCGGCGAACAACAGCCAGAGCGCGGACGTTCCGCCGTTCTTCACGACCATCGCGCCGAGGGCAATGACGCCGAGGAGTATCAGGCCGTTGACGAGTCGCTGCAGCGGAAACTGAAGGGGTTTGCCGGGCAGGATCTCCTGGAGTTTGCCGAAGGCGATGATGCTTCCGGTGAAGGAGATCGCGCCGATCGCTGTTCCGAGAACGATCGACGTTGCCTCACCGATTCCGATCGGCTCGCCGATCCGACTCAGTCTGAGAAACTCGGCAACGGATACCAGCGCGGCGGTCGCGCCGCCCATGCCGTTGAAGAGGGCCACCATCTGTGGCATCGCCGTCATCTGGACGGTTCTGCCGAAGTAGATACCCACCGCCGCTCCGATGAGGGTGCCGATGGCAATCGTCCAGAACGAAACGATCTGCCGATCGAGCAGCGTCGCAGCCAGAGCCAGTGCCATTCCGATTGCGGCCAGGCGGTTGCCGGCGCGCGCGGTGGCCGGCGAGCTTAGCTGCTTGAGGCCGAAGATGAACAGAATGGCCGCCACTATGTAGCTGATGGCGATGGCCGAGGCCCGCAGATCAAGCATCCTTTTTCTCGGGCGGGGTCGGCTCCCTCTTCCTGAACATTTCGAGCATCCGGTCAGTCACTACGAAGCCGCCGAAAACATTGGCGGCTCCGAATACCACGGCGATGAATCCCAGAGCGTGGAGCAGTGGCGAGTCGGCGGAGCCCGCAACCAGGAACGCGCCCAGCACGACGATGCCGTGAATGGCGTTGGTGCCCGACATGAGCGGAGTGTGCAGCACTGACGGGACTCGGCTGATTACCTCGAAGCCGACGAAGATCGCCATGATGAAGACGTAAATGCCGAGCACGAGCTCCTGGCTCACCTTGTGGCCCCCAAGGTCTGGGCTGGAAGCGGCGACATCCCGAGCCGCAAGCGAGTTGGATTGTGCCGCACTTCACCATTGGCAACGATGCATACGGCGTCGATGATGTCGTCGGCGAAGTTGAGACTGAGCTCGCCTTTCGGCGCGAGGAGCGCGACCAGGGCGCCAACGTTCTTCGAGTACATCTGACTGGCGTGGTAGGCCAGCTCGCTGGAGATATGGAGCGGCCCGATAATGGTGACGTCGTGGCGGACGATCGTCTCGCCGGGGACGGTCAGCTCGCAGTTCCCGCCCTGCTCGCCAGCGAGATCCACGATGACCGAGCCGGGCCGCATCTCGCGCACGGTCTCGGCGCTCACGAGCATGGGCGCGGGTCTGCCGGGGATCAGAGCGGTGGTGATGATCACGTCCGCCTGGATCGCGCGGGCGTGAATCAGCTCCTTCTCGCGCCGAATGTGCCGCTCGCTCAACTCCTTGGCGTAGCCTCCAGAATCCTGAGCGTCCTCTGCATGCACATCGAGCTCGACGAAGGTGGCGCCAAGACTCTGCACCTGCTCCTTCACTATCGGGCGGGTATCGAACGCCTCGACCACTGCGCCGATGCGGCGCGCGGTGGCAATCGCCTGCAATCCCGCCACGCCCGCGCCGATGACGAGCACGCGCGCGGGGCGGACTGTTCCCGCTGCCGTCATCAGCATGGGAAAGAATTTCTGAAGTGAGTTCGCTGCAAGCAGCACCGCCTTATAACCGGCGACTGTGCTCTGCGACGAAAGCGCGTCCATCATCTGTGCCCGGGTCGTGCGCGGTACCAGCTCCATGCTGCAGGCGACGATGCTGCGCTCGGCAAGCTGCTGGAACAGCGCCGGGTCGCCGCCGGGCTGCAGCAGCCCAATGAGCGTCGTGCCTTCGCTCATCATGTCGAGCTCTGCCTCGCCACTGTTCTCTTCGCGCCCGGGACGCTGGACTTTCAGAATCATCTGCGCGCCGGAGTAAATCTCCTGAGCAGAGTCGACGATATCGGATCCGGCTGCTCGATAGGCTTCGTCGGTGAATCCAGCGCGGAGGCCGGCGTCTCGCTCGACTATCACACGGTGACCGGCGCGGACAAGCTGTGGAACGACGTCCGGCACGAGCGCGACGCGCTTTTCACCGGTCGCTATCTCTCGGGGGACCCCTATCACCATGAGGCGGTGTTTTTGACGGTCATGTATGGACCATAAAATAAGCGCTCCGAATACCTCGCGTTTATATTCGCTGCGTGCCACACAGACTGGACTGGCGAAACCTCACGGTGGGACTGGTCGCGGCAGCGACCATTGCCGTGATCACGGTGCTCATTCTGCTCTTTGCCCGCGTCGGCGCGCTGCATGGCAAGAAAGTGACCCTGTATGTGGTTACGGACGATGCGAGCGGAGTCCTGGCGGGAACGGAGGTCTGGCTCTCCGGGAACAAGGAGGGCCTGGTCAAGGACGTAAAGTTCAGGCCATCGAGCGTCGATACCCTCGAGCGACTGCTGATCGTAACTGAAGTGCTCAAAGACGCCTTGCCAAACGTGCGTCGCGACTCTTACGCGCAGATCCGGCCGGGCGCGAACCTCATCGGAGTACCGATAGTCTATATATCTCCCGGGACCACCGCCGCTGCGCCCCTGCACGACGGAGATACGATCTTCACGCGGCCGAAGCCTGAAGTGGTCGACATCGCCACAGACATCGGGAGCATCGCACCGGAGATTTCCGCCCTCGGCAAGGTGACAGCGGAGCTCACCAGCAAGCTCAATCGGCCAGTGGGAACGATTGGCAACGCCCGGCGGAACGGGTTCGACGATTTCGCCGATGTCAGTGCCGGTGTGTCCAGCCTCAGCAACCGTGCGACGCACGGTACCGGCACCTTCGCCGCCGCAACCAGAGGAGGCCTGACGGCGAGAGCCTCGCGCACGATGGCCGCAGCCGACTCCATTCGTCAACTCGCCTCCTCCAACAGAGGCACTATGGGGCGCTTCCGCCGGGATTCGACGCTCGTCACAAAGGCCGGACATGTGCTGGCCCAGATGGACACGCTGAGCGCACTGCTCGCGAGTCCTGTCGGCACATTGGCGAAGATGCATTCCGACACGTCACTCACATATCAACTCAACCGGGAGCACGCGCTTCTCGCTGCGCTGATCAAGGACATGAAAAGCCATCCGATGCGTTACATCAGCTTTTGACTTGACCACATTTTTTATGGCGGTTACCTTCGAATGAACGCGGCACCCAAACGCGCTGCATCCCTCCTGTCAAAACCCCCGCACGCACCTGGTTTCGCTGAGCTCGGTTAGCTCAGTCCCGCCCGCACTACTTTCCCGCCCTTTTTCCCCGCGCAGTGGATATCGCCGAGTTAAAGCGAAAATCCGTCAATGAGCTGCAGGAGATGGCCGACGGTCTGAAGATCGACGGCTCGTCAGGACTCCGAAAGCAGGATCTCATTTTCCAGATCGAGCAGAATCTGCTCGACACCGACATCATGCTGCATGGTGACGGTGTCCTCGAGATCCTGCCCGAAGGCTACGGTTTTCTGCGCAGTCAGGACTGGAGTTACTTGCCTGGCCCTGACGACATCTACGTCTCTCCGTCGCAGATAAAACGTTTCGGTCTGCGGACGGGAGACGAGGTCCGCGGCCAGGTGCGCCCGCCCAAACCGTGGGAGCGCTACCTCGCGCTGCTCAAGGTTGAGAGCGTTAGCGGCGGTGATCCGGAGAAGGCGAAGGACCGCGTACCGTTCGACAATCTTCGCCCGCGCTATCCCGACGAGCGCCTGCGACTCGAGTCAAAGGATGGCGACCTCAGCATGCGGGTTGTCGACATCATGACCCCGATCGGCAAAGGCCAGAGGGGCCTGATCGTATCCCCTCCACGAGCGGGCAAGACGATCCTGATGCACAGGATCGCCAATGCGATAGCAGAGAATCATCCTGAAGTCACCATCATCGTGCTTCTGATCGATGAGCGGCCCGAAGAGGTGACGGAGATGATCGCCAGCATGAAGCGGGCGGAGGTAATCAGCTCGACCTTCGACGAGGGAGCAGCACGCCACGTCCAGGTTGCGGACATGGTGCTGGAAAAGGCGAAGCGACTTGTCGAAAGCGGGAAGGACGTCGTGATACTTCTCGACTCGCTGACTCGATTTGGCCGCGCGCACAACACCGTCGCACCACAATCCGGAAAGATTCTCTCAGGCGGTGTCGACGCCACCGCGCTGCATAAGCCGAAAAGGTTCTTTGGCTCCGCGCGCAATATCGAGGAAGGTGGCTCGCTGACCATTATCGCCACGGCTCTCACCGAGACCGGCTCCCGAATGGACGATGTGATCTTCGAGGAGTTCAAAGGGACCGGTAACATGGAGCTTGTCCTCGATCGCAAGATCGCGGACCGACGCATATATCCGGCGATCGACATCTTCCGGTCAGGCACTCGCAAGGAGGAGCTGCTCCTGAGTCAGGCCGAGATCAATCGTGTTATGCTGCTGCGTCAGTTCCTTGCCGACATGCCGGAAGCCGAAGCGATCGAGTTCCTGTTGCGACAGATGGCCAAATCAAAGAACAACAAGGAATTCTTCACCCAGATGGCGCAGGGGTAGCCTTGGCGAACCCGGCGCTGGCTCGGTTTCTCGCCGTTGATTACGGCCGCAAGAGAATCGGCCTCGCTATAAGCGACCCATTGGGCATGATCGCGTCGCCCGCGGGGTTCATCGAGCGCCGCGAAGGCAAGCGAGCCCCGATCACAAAAATCGTCGCGCGTGCTACCGAGCTGGGTGCTCAAGGGTACGTAATAGGCCTTCCGCTCGACGGAGAGGGCAACGAGACCGATTGGACCGCTGAAATTCGGGCTTTGGGCGCTGAAATCGCGAAACGTACCGGCATGTCTGTTCGTTTCTATGATGAACGTTTTACCACGGCGGCTGCCTTGCGCACAGTAAAGGATCTGGGACAATCGACCCGCGGCAGAAAGGGTGATGTGGATTCGCTCGCGGCAACGATTCTTCTCCAGCAAGCGCTCAATGCACAGGACTAGGAAGCGGGTCGCGCTCGTCGCAGCCTGCCTGGCCACTGCTGCGTGCGCTGGTCAGCCGCATGGTGCACCGACGCGTGTGATCATTCCTCGCGGCGCGAGCTTCGCGCAAGCGACTGATTCCCTGGCGCGGAACGGGCTGGTAGGCTCGCCGCGGTTTTTCCGACTGTATGGGCGCTTCACCGGCGGCGACCGGAAGGTCAAACCGGGCACTTACCTGCTGAAGCACGGCACGCCCTGGAGCGACATCATCAGCGCTCTCAACGGCGGACACGGACTCGTGAATACTGTTACGGTGCCGGAAGGCTTTTCCGTTTCACAGATCACGCCTCTTCTCGCCCGGACGCTTCACGTTCCGCCCGATTCGGTAACCGCGGCTGTCAGTGACACCGCGCTGCTCGCGCGTCTCGACGTGCCGAGCAAGACACTCGAAGGGTATCTCTTTCCGGACACTTACGCGTTCCCGGTCGGGACGACGGCGCGTCAGGCGGTTCGTGAGATGGTGTATGCGTTCGAGCGGCGCTGGAGACCCGAGTGGGACTCCAGCATCGTGGACCTCAAGATCAATCGCAACGACCTCGTCACGATGGCTTCGATAGTCGAGAGAGAAGCCCGCCTGCCCGAGGAGCGTCCGGTCATTGCGGCGGTTTACTACAACCGGCTGAAGCGCGGCATGCTGCTTCAGGCGGATCCGACTGTCCAGTACGCGATAGGTCATCACGTCGGTCGCGTTCTCTACAAGGATCTAACGATCGACTCGCCGTATAACACCTACGTGCATAAAGGACTGCCGCCCGGCCCCGTCGCGTCTCCCGGTGTGGCAAGTCTGACCGCGGCAGCAAACCCGGCGAACGTGCCTTACCTCTATTTTGTGGCGAGCCGCGACGGACATCACGAATTCAGAATGACTCTGGAGCAGCACACAAACGCGGTGAGACAGGTCCGCGCCACGCGGGCAAAGAAGCCGCCGGTACAAATGCTGGCGATGGCGCCGACGGCGAAATCATCTACCCGTTCTGTCGCACCGTCGACCAAAACCCCGGCACGGACTACCGCCCGAGCTGCAAGCGCGACTGGAAAGGCATCAGCGACGTCAGCAAAAACGCCGGCGAAAGCGGTCACCAAGACGACTTCCGCCAAGACTCCGGCGAAAGCGAGCCCCAGGAAGAGAACTTCCCGAAGTAGTCAGACGCGAAAGACTACGTCCGCGACGACAGGCGCCAGCAGGTAGGCCAATGCTCGATCCAAGGATCCTGCGCCTCGTCGCAATCACCGACGACGCCGAGGATCAGCGCAAGACGCTGGTAGATCGCGTGGCCGCGGCGGTCCGCGGGGGCGCGACCAGCGTGCAGGTGAGACTCAAGTCAGCATCAGCGCGCGAAGTCGTGGAGATCACCAAGGCCATCATCGCGAGAGTGGATGTCCCGGTCATCGTGAACGACCGGGCAGACATCGCCCTCGCCGCGGGCGCCGCCGGCGTTCATGTCGGCGAGGCCGATCTACCCGTGGAGGCAGTGCGGAGATTCGTGCCCGCCGGCTTCATCATCGGTGCATCGCTGGGAAGCGACGCTGAACTGCCGAACGCAAAGAACGCCGACTATGTGGGAATCGGTCCGGTCTTCTCGTCAGATTCGAAGAATGATGCGGGCGCCGCAATCGGCGTCGACGGCTTCGAGAAACTGGCTGCGCTCGTTCCGCATCCAGCAGTTGCCGTTGGCGGGATCACTGCGGAGCGCGCACTTCAGATCACGGTTCATGGCGCCGCGGGCGTCGCCATCATCAACGCGATTTTCAGCTCTCCCGACCCCGAGAGCGCGACCCGCGCGATCGCGGGCGCCATCGGAATGTGAGGTCGGGGGCAGGCTTCGCCTCCCCGCGCCGGCGGTTCGACGCCGAGGCCTTCACCGAATGAGCTCGGCGCATCTCTTTTTCGATCTTCGCGAGCACGTCGGACCCGAGGAATAGATCTACCATGTCGGGATCGAACTGCGTTCCCCTGCCTTCTTCGATAGCCTTCACCGCCTCCCCGAAACTCCGCGCGTGGCTGTAGCGACGTCGATGCGTAATGGCGTCAAACGAGTCCGCGATCGCGACGATGCGCGCCTCGACTGGAATCCGGCGGCCTTTTAATCCCTTTGGGTACCCGGTGCCATCCCATTTCTCGTGGTGCGCGGCCACTGCCTTCCCCAACGTAGGATAAAACGCGGCCAGCGGAGCGAGGACCTCCGCGCCGCGGAGCGGGTGGGTCATGACGGCCCGGCGCTCTTCCGGAGTGAGCTTGGTGGATTCGTGAAAGATGTCCGTGAGCGCGCCGTGGAGCTTGCCGATATCGTGGAACAGGGCAATGCGCTCGACGCTGTGGAGCATCCGGTCATCGAGCCCGGCAGCCTCGCCAAGAATGAGGGCGTACGCGGCTACGCGGCGCACATGGGCTCCGGTGGCCTCGTCGTTGGCATCGATCGCGTTGAGGAGCGTCTCCATGGTGGCGGCCCCCAATCGCTCGGCGCGACTCCGGAGCGTGTGTTCTCGGGCGATGAGCCCGGTCGCCGCGGCTCCGACTGAAATGGAAACGATCTCTCGCATCAGGCAGGATATGGCAAGAACCGTTCGCGGACGAATTACATTCACGCATGACTGTCGCACGTGTCAGCGCGAAGGGCGCGCGCCGCTGGGACGCGGGGCATCCGTGGATCTATCGCACGGATGTAACGGAGCGGCCGATGATGGAAGCCGGCGCCGTTCTCGTCCACGACAATCGCAGTAAACCGCTGGGATGGGCGTTGTGGAGCCCGCGATCGGAGATCTCGCTGAGGCTGATCGACCGCGATCCAGACGCGATAATCGATCAGGCGTGGTGGGACGAGCATATCGCCGCGGCAATCGCGCGTCGCGTTCCGCTCGAGGATCACACGAACGCATTTCGATTGTTGCATGGCGAGGCCGACGGATGTCCCTCCCTGATCTGCGATCGCTACGACGATTGGCTGGTGGTACAGCTCATGAGCGCTGGCCTGGAGCGGTTCCGGGAAGAAATCCTCACCTCGCTCAAATCACTCGTCGAGCCGTCCGGGATTCTCGCGAGAAACGACGTGCCGTTGCGCTCGAAGGAAGGATTGCCGCGCGAGACCGTCGTTCTTCACGGTGACGTCCCCCGCGAGATCGAAGTGCATGAGTACGGCGTGAAGTTTCTGGCTGCGCCCTGGACGGGTCAGAAGACCGGCGCGTTTCTCGATCAGCGCGAAAACCGGCATTTCGTCGGAACGGTGGCGCGTGGCCGCGCACTCGACTGCTTCAGCTATCACGGATCGTTTGCGCTGCATCTCGCGAGGAGGGCGACCCACGTCACAGCGCTTGACGCGTCGGGGCCGGCCCTCGCGCGCGCGGCGGAGAACGCCGCCAGAAACTCCCTGGACAACATCTCGTTCATTGAAGCGAACGCGTTCGATTATCTGCGCGAAAAAGAGCGCGAGGGAACTACGTTCGATACAATCGTGCTGGATCCCCCGGCATTCGCCAAGACGAAAGGCGCGTTGGCCGGGGCGCTGCGCGGGTACAAGGATATCAATCTGCGGGCGATCCGTCTGCTCGCGCCGGGCGGGCTCCTGTACACCGCCAGCTGCAGCTTCCATCTAACCAAGCCGTTGTTTCTCGAGATGCTTCAAGCGGCCGCGAGCGACAGCGGCAGGCGCGTGGCGATCCGCGCGTTGACTGGCCAGCCGCTCGATCATCCGGAAGTGTTGTCGATTCCGGAGACCGGATACATAAAAGGAGCCCTGCTCGAGGTTATGGACTGAAACTGCCAAATAAAAACTGCCGACTGGCGGCCGTGGGCCGGGCCGGCTGGTGGCTTCGGGCTCAGCCGGTCTGGCAATCGGGACAGAAGTAGGTAGAGCGGCCGGCCTGGACTATTCTCTCGATGGTTCCTCCGCAACGGCGGCATTCCTTTCCTTCGCGGTCGTAGACGGCGAAGCGCTCGCGGTTGCGGGAATCGGTGTAGCGGCCGGGACGGCGTCGGCGCGGGCTGAGCACGAGCCTGATCGCCTCGACAAGCTTCTCGAGTTTTTGTCTCGACATTTTCGAAGACGGCGTTCTTGGATCGAGCTCCGCTTCCCAGAGCGCTTCGGCAGCGTAGATGTTGCCAAGGCCTGCGAGCACCGACTGGTCCATCAGCGCGGGTTTGATGGGGATCTTGCGACGACTCAGGACGTCAGCGAAGTAGCTTGCGTCGAGAGTCTTGTCGCTCGCTTCCTTTCCGAGTTTGGGAAGCGAGGATGTTCCCTCCTTATCCAGCGTGATCGACGAGAGCGCCCGCCGGTCCACGAGAGAGATCCTGGTCCCGTCCTCAAGCTCGATGACCGCGCGCGCAAAACGATCGAGCTCGTCGCCGGTCCGTCCAATTTCCCAGTCGCCGTTCATGCGAAAATGAACGACGAGAGTGTCACCAGAATCGAGGGCGAGCAATTGATGCTTGCCCCGTCGCTCGATGCTTCGAATGCTCTTTCCCTTCGCTGCGCGCGCCCGCGCCGCCGGAAGCTTGCGTTTGAGCGCCGGGTGAATCGCGCGGACGGCGGCGATGGTTTTGCCGAGCGCGGCGCGGCTGAGGGCGCGGGCCGCGCGCTCGACTTCAGGTAGCTCAGGCAAGGGCGAGAGAGTAGTGCATTCAATAATGTATCAAGCCGCTGCCTGCTCGCCGCCCGTTACAATCGCTCTCGATTCCCGGTACAATTCTCCGCCTTAATTCGTGACGAGCGCACGACAAATGCAGAGCGCTATCAACGTGCCTTTCGCACCCCGGCAGACGCGCCTTACGGCGAGGCGCCGCGCACCCAAGCCGAAACAAAATGACGAACTCAACAAGCGTCCTGCTTATTCAAGAAAATGGCGCCGATGCGGAAGCCATCACCCGAGAGCTGAATGGGTCGGGCGTTCAGGTTAGCCATGTGCCCGCCGGTTCGCGCGAAGCTCTCGTTGCGGCCCTCGACTATACAAAGCCAGATGTGGTGATTACCGACTACTCGCCCGACCGGTTCAGCGCCTGCGAAGCGATGGAGGTCCTGCGCTACGAACGCCCTGAGGCAGCGCTGATCGTCGTTTCGGAGACGGTGACGGGGCTGGCGGCGGTGTCGTGTCTCCGCGCGGGCGCTGAGGACCTGGTCCTCACGAAGAATCTGTGGCGCCTGCGTGAAGCCATCGCCAAGGCTGTCGAGAAAAGAGCGGCACTCAGCAAGCTCACGAGCAGACAGATCGAAGTCCTGAGACTGGTAGCCGAGGGGCACCGCACTCGCGATATCGCCAATCGATTGAAGCTCAGTGTCAAGACGGTGGAGAGCCATCGCGGCGAGGTGATGAAAAGGCTCGAGATGCACGACGTCGTCAGTCTCGTTCGCTACGCGCTGCGCGTCGGATTGATTCCGATAGCGTCGTAAGTTGTTAAAGCTGAAGAGCTTGAAAAAAAACTCGCACTTGCGGGTTGGTCAGTCACGTCTAGCTTAAACACCTGGCTAAGCAAGACATCTCTAGCCCGACGCCATGTCGCACCCAAATCCTCGGTCTCTCAGACACGAGTACGAGCTCTACGTAGAGAACGAGATCGAGAATTACAAGGAATCGGTGTCACGCTCCGCCATTCTCAAGATTGGTGATGAAGCGGCCGCGTCCCTGCGCGCGGGCGAACAGTTCGCGATGGATGAACTGCTTCTCTGGGCGGAAGTAGATCGCATCATCAGAAAGCGCCTCCGCATTCCCGCGTACGAGACCTGGCGGCGAAAACGCGTCAAGATGCTCGAAGAGTATCGCCGGCCGGAGCACTGGGGAATTCGTCCGGATGGTGTCCTCGCGCGTGAGATTCATCCACCGGCAGAATCAAAAGTTCTCGTCGCCGGTGGCGACATCGATCGGACTGCGCTCTATCTCGCCGCGCACGGATGCGATGTGACGGCTGTGGACCGCGAGGTGCAACCCCTCGAGCGCGTTATGAACGCCGCCCAGGAAGCCGGACTCGCGGACCGTATTCAGAGTTATGTCGCGGGCATTACCGACTGGTCGCCCGATGTTCAGCTGGGCGCGGTCGTGTGCACCCCCGAGGCGTTCACCGGACTCTCCGTCGAAGAGCGTGGCCGCGCTTTCGGACTTCTGCAGGACGCGACCAGGGATGGCGGGGTCCACCTTGTCGGGACCATCGTTCGGGGTCAGCGCGGGATTTCAGTCGCCGAGCTCCGACGTCAGTACAAGGGGTGGTCGATCTCCATCGAGCCAGACTCTGGAACGTCCAAAAGCTTTCTCGCCCGCAAAGTCGCGAGCTAGGCCCGCGTGTCCAAAGGACACTAGTGTCCTAAAGTGCAGTGTCATTCTGCGACAGTTCCAGGCTTGGCCAAGAGCCGCCGCGATCGCAACGTATTGATTAACAATCGCTTAACTGTTGACGTCCAACACGGCATATCGGCTGCTTACAATAGCGCCGCGCCACGGTGTGGCCATCACAAGAGAGCGAGTTATGAAGAAGGATCGTAAGGAAATCAATTCGTCCGAGCCACTCGGAATCATCATTTCGCGCGGCGACAAGACCGAGCCGACGCCGGTTTTTTCAGCGTATATCTGGGGACCCGTGCCCGAGTCCGAACTGGAGTCCGCTAACCGCGCCGCGTAGCCAATACGCTGCGTAACTGAGCCCCGCGAGAAATCGCGGGGCTTTTTGTTTGTACGCTTGGGTACGGCGCTTGCCCCCTTCGCGCTCGTGGAAGAGGCTGCCCCTAACTGGGAAGGCGAGCGTCATGCGCTGCTGGCACAGCGCATTTCCGACATCGGACTGGAAATTCGCGGCAGCCTCCTCGAAAAGCTGGTCAGCCAGCTGTACGAGGAGCTCGAGGCAAAAGGACTCGAGTTTCGGCCGCCCGTTTACCTGAGCGACCAGTGGGGATGTCCCGAGGGCACACCGCTCATCGGCGTGCCTTTTTATCTGGCTGACGCCCGACTTTCACGGATCGAAGAGGACTACTCCTCCGCGGTCGAGAGCGCCGAAGACTCGATGCGATATCTCCGGCACGAGGCGGGTCATGCGTTCAATTATGCGTATCGGTTGTACGATCGATCGGACTGGCGAAAAATGTTCGGCCCTTACTCGCGGCCGTATCGCGAACGCTACCGGGCCGATCCGTTTTCGCGCGACTTCGTCCGTCACATTCTGGGCTGGTACGCGCAGAAACATCCCGACGAGGATTTCGCGGAGACGTTCGCAGTGTGGCTGACGCCCGGACTCGACTGGCGCCGTACCTATGAAGGTTGGGGGGCGCTGGCAAAGCTCGAGTACGTCGACCAGGCGATGAAGAGGATTGCCAAGGAGGTGCCCGAAGTGCCAGAGCCGTCCGAAGACGATCTTCCAGTGGCCGCGATGCGTTACACAGTCGCGGATCATTACAAAGAGCATGAAGAAAGCATTCCGATACGCGAGCCCCGCATCTTCGACGGCGACCTCAAAACGATCTTCACCACCGTCGATCACGCGCCGGCCGCCGCATCTGCCGCTGATTTCATTCTCCGGCACAAGCGCGAGATCGTCACACGCATCTCATATTGGACTGGTGAGAACGCGGCCGCGGTGAGGCAATTCGTGGAATTCCTGGTGGAACGCGTGCGAGAGCTGGATCTGCGGCTTGGCGGCCTCGAGGCGTCGACGCTGATCGAGCTGACGGCGTTCGGAACGGCGGTGATGATGAATTACCGGTACACCAACGCGATCGATTCGTGAAGATCGCCGTTCTGCACAGCAAGGACGCGCTGGATCCGCCAGTCGATCCCCTTCTCGACCAGCTCGACGCCGCGCTCACGCAGATCGGCCACTCGACCCGCCGGATCGCCGTGGATGACGCCGTCGAGCCTTTGATCGAACAGCTGAAGGACGCGCCGGATCTGGTGTTCAACCTGGCCGAGTCATTTCGCGGGAAGAGCGCACTCGAGTCCAACGTGGCAGCGCTGCTCAATCTTCTCGATCTGCGATATACCGGCTCGAGCCCCGCCGGGCTGATTCTCGCCGGGGACAAGACCCTGACGAAAAAGGTGCTCGCCTTCCACGGTATTCAGAGCGCGAAGTTCGCCACGCTATACCGCGGCCAGCTCGATTGGTCACACCAGATCAACTTCCCGCTGCTGGTGAAGCCACCACAGGAAGACGCCTCGCTTGGCATCACCCAGAAGTCGGTGGTGAATGATGTGAAAGAGCTTCTCGATGTCATCAGCGCCACCCAGCAGGAATACCAGTCGCCGGTGCTTGTCGAGGAATTCATCGATGGACGCGAGTTCTACGTCGGTGTGATCGGCAACAGTAAAGTGGAAGCGCTGCCCATCATCGAGCTGGATTTCTCGAAGTTTCCCGCGGGCCTGCCGAAGATCGCGAGCTGGGAGGCGAAATGGGGAGACGACGGCGACGAAAAGGGGGCCGAGTTCGAGGGCACACAATCGATTTTCCCAACAGACTTGTCCGAGGAGCTGACCCAGAAAATCCAGCAGGTCGCGACGGATGCGTTCCAGGCGCTACGGCTGCGTGATTACGCTCGCATCGATCTGAGGGTGACGCCCGAAAACGAGGTGTATGTCATCGAGGCAAATCCGAACTGTTATCTGGAGCAGAACAGCGAATTCGCGCGCGCGGCGCAAAAGTTCGGACTCGAATATCCCGCGTTGATCGCGCGCATAGTGGATCTCGCCAGCGCTCGCTATTCACGGTAAGGGCGACATAAATAAAAAAAGCCGGCGGTTAAGCCGGCTTTCCTGGTTAGCGCGAAGAGGTTCGACTCTTACGCGCGGCTTTTCGGACTGTCCTGCGGACTCGGCGTCCCGTTTTCCTGGCGCCGCGGACCCGTGACCTTGTCGCCTTGCGCACTGCACTTCGCTTGGCGACACCGCGTCGGCGCGCGCCGGCTTTCTTGGCCGCAGAGGCCCGTTTTCTCGTTGCCATGTTGTCTCTCCACGATGAAGTAGAAGTCTCGCCTTGCCTGGTGGAATCGGCGATTGCTGCATCGCGTCGCGACTGACCGCGAGTTACTAAGGAGCTCGGTGCGACTACCGCTTACAATGTCGCGGCAAAATTCGGAATGCAAGAGATGTGCGTGAGCCGGCGGAATGAACGATTCGGCCCGACTCATTACCTTAAGTCCAGAATATTTTATTACACTGTCGTGGTTCGCGATATCGCTTTTGAACAGTTGCACATCGGAACATGCTCGCTTTCATACGCGGCTCGCAATTCGCAGCTTGAAGTCCCCTCTCGATGAACACCGACAATAAACGGAGCACTCGCTCGTGAAAGCGCTCGTCAAAGAGTCCGCCGCACCCGGCTTTAAGCTGAAGGATGTCGAGGAGCCCCGCATCCGCGAAGACGAGGTCCTGATCCGCGTCCGGCGCGCCGGCGTCTGCGGCACGGACGTGCACATCTACGACTGGGATGCGTGGGCGAAGGGGCGGTGCAAGCCTCCGTTCGTGGTTGGACACGAGTTCGCCGGCGACGTGATGCAGGTCGGCCGGCTGGTCACCGACGTAAAGGAGGGTGATCGCGTCACCGCTGAGGGACACATCGTGGATGGCCGTTGCCTCCTTTGCCGAACGGGGAACGCGCACGTGTGTCCCTTTACGAGGATCATCGGCGTGGATCGTGACGGGTGCTTCGCCGAATACATCTCGATGCCGGCGACTAACGTGTGGCACCTCGACGACGCGATCTCGTTTGATGTTGGCGGGATCCACGACCCAATGGGAAACGCTTTCCACACAGTGCTCACCGCCGACATTCCCGGCGCAGTAGTGCTCATCACCGGCTGCGGGCCGATTGGTATCTTCGCCGTCGGGATCTGCCGGGCGGCAGGAGCCTCGCAGATCATCGCGACCGACGTCAATGACACGCGACTCGCTCTTGCAAGGCAAATGGGAGCAAACCACGCCGTCCACCCCGAGGCAGCCGGCGACATTGTGAAGGCTGCGACCGACGGACTCGGCGCGGATGTCGTTCTGGAGATGTCGGGCGTGCCGGCGGCGATCCACCAGGCGTTCGCGCTGGTGCGCGTCGGCGGCCGGGTTCAGATGCTGGGCATTCCTTCGAAGAAGGTTGACTTTGATCTGGCTACCGAAGTGATCTTCAAGGGGCTTACCATCTACGGTGTGGTCGGTCGCCGGATGTACGACACCTGGCACCAGATGACGCGTTTCCTTCGTTCCGGCGAATTCGATCCCGCCCCTGTGATCACCCATCGGTTCGGGCTCAGCGAGGCCGACGCGGCGATCGCGGCGATCAAGGCGGGTGAAGCGGGCAAGGTGATCTTTGAGATCGCGTAGGCGGGATGCGGGATGCGGGATGCGGGATGCGGGATGCGGGATGCGGGATGCGGGAACTACGGAATGAGGAAACTTGAGTGGCACTGAACGAAAAACTCGATGCGGATCTGACAGGCGCGATTGAGAAACTGAAGCAGGACAAGGTTTATAAGCGCCTCAACTATCTCGCATCGCCGCAGGGCGCGCGGGTTCAAATGGAAGGGCGGGGCGAGGTCGTCATACTTTCGTCGAACAATTATCTCGGCTTGTCAAACGACCCGGCAGTCGTCGCGGCGGGAATTGACGGACTCAGAAAGTTTGGTGCCGGAACCGGGAGCGTCCGCTTCATCTGCGGCACCTTCACTGTGCACCGTGAGCTCGAGAAGGCGATCGCGGACCTCGTGGGAACGGAAGCATCGCTGAGCTACGTGTCCGCCTGGAACGCGAATGAAGGTCTCACTGCGACAATCGTCGAGCAGAACGATTTCGTGGTTTCGGATGCGCTCAACCACGCATCGATCATTGATTCGGTCCGGCTGGCGAAGGCGATCACCAAGTGCACGACCGCCGTCTATCAGCATTCCGACCTGGACGATCTGCGATCGAAGCTGGAGACCGCGAAATCCGCCCGACGCAGGATTATCTGGACCGACGGAGTCTTCTCCATGGAGGGAAGCGTTGCCAAGCTGCCCGACATCCTCCAGATCGCACGCGACTACGACGCGATCGTAGCTGTCGACGACTCTCATGGAACGGGTGTGCTCGGGGGCACCGGGCGTGGCACGCCGGAGCATTTTGGCGTACTGGGCGAGGTGGACATCATCACCTCGACGCTCGGGAAGGCGCTGGGCGGCGCTGCGGGAGGGTTCGTTGCCGCGTCGGCGTCGCTGTGCGACATGCTGACCCAGCGGTCGCGTCCACAGCTCTTTTCCAATGCGCTGCCTCCTACAGTGGCAGCGAGCGCTCTGGCCGCCATCAGGCAGCTGGAGCACAACCCCGGGCTGGTCGACAAGCTCCGCCAGAACACGGCCTACTTCCGCGGTGCAATCAGCGAAGCGGGGTTCAAACCATTGCCTGGCGAGACCCCGATCGTCCCCATAATCGTGGGTGAGACGACGACGGCAATCAAAATCAGTGACATGTTGCTGGATGAAGGCGTCTTTGTGACGGGATTCGGCTTTCCGGTCGTTCCCCAAGGGCAGGCGCGTGTGCGCTGTCAGCTCAGTGCTGCCCATTCACGCGACGATCTGGATCAGGCAATACAGGCCTTCAGGACCGTCGGGACGAAGCTTGGCATTATTTAGGGGACGTCTTAATGGAGAAGCACAGAGTAGTCTTCGTGGCGCTCATCGCCACGATCATCGGATCGGCTAGCGCGCACGCGCAGGCAAACCGCGAGTTCGACAATTCGTGGTTCTGGGGTTTCAAGACGGGCATCAACACGTTCGCGGTGCCGGGTCACGGTAACACAGCAACGCCAGATTTCGGAATCGACTGGGTCATCACGAGAACGCACGGTGGTCTCTACGTCTCGGCCAATCAGTCGATCTTTGAGAAGGATCTCGAGTTCATCGATCCTACCTCCAACAGCGGCCAGCGCACCGTTCGCGTGAACGACATGCGCCGGATCAGCGCCGGTGCAATGGTCTTCCCGCATCACTTCGGCGGAATCACTCCGTACGCCGGACTCGGCTACGCGATCACCGTTCTGGGTAACGCTCGCATCTTTGTCGACAGCGCTAACACTTTCCCGACCAACGCGTTCATGGACGAGGTCGAGAACGAGCGCAGCCGCGCGTCCATCCTCGCAATGGGCGGCGTGCAGCTGCAAAGCAAGAAGCTGGCGTTATTCGGTCAATACACGATCCTTCCAAGCAACAGCACGTTCCTTTTCAGAAGCGTTCTTTCATTCATCGAGTTCGGTGTTCGACTGAACTTTGGAAGCTCCATCGATCGGGAATAGCAGCTATCGGCGCGCCTGATTGATAGGTCGGCGGCCCCGAAAGGGGCCGCTTTTTTTACGCCGACACTTTGCCTTTCGACACGTATTTATTTCCGCGAACTGTCCAGCGGAGCGGCCAATCCGCTGATTTCGTAATGCCGATGCGCGCTGTCACCTGAACGCCGGCGTCCGGCACGTGCTGGCCCTCCCGAATGACCAGCGGCTTACGCTGTAACGCCTTCGCGCTCATCGCACCGGTGATTCCGAGCGCCTGACAAAGTTTGCCGGGCCCGTTGGTGAGATCGATGTCGCTTTTAATGCGCGGCCGGCGCGTGCGCATCAACTGCACGCCGCGCAGCGGCTCAAGTGCGCGCACCAGCACCGCACTCGGTAAGCCTTCAGCGCGAGTGACAGCGTTGAAGCACCAGTACATGCCGTATATGAAGTACACGTAGGAGATGCCGGGCGGACCGTACAGGCACTCCGTTCGGGCGGTGCGCCCGGCTGCGGCGTGGCAGGCGAGGTCGTGCTCGCCGAGGTACGCCTCTGTCTCGACGATGACGCCGCTGGCGGTACCGTCCGCGGTCTCACACTCGAGGACGGTACCCAGCAGTTCGCGAGCGACTACTTCAGTCTCGCGATCGTAAAAACTTCGCGGGAGAACCCGCCCCACTACTCCGTCGCGGTCTTGCTGCGACTCTTTCGAGCGCTGCGCTTCGCCGCGGGCTTCTCTGCCTCTGCCGTTGCCGCGGACCTGCGAGCGCGACGCGGCTTCGATTCATCCGACGCTGCACGCTTGCGCGGCCCGCGCGGCTTGGCTGTTTCCGGCTCGGCCAGGGCGTCTTCGCCTGTCTGCGGAAGGTCTGGAATGGATTCCTCCACGACGGGTATTGGAGCAGGCCGCGACGTCTCGACAACGCCGATCGACAGCAGGTTCGCTGGAACGATTCCGACCCGGGCACCAATCGGTCCGCGACCACGTCCACGAGAAGGCGGCGCGCTTCGGGCTCCCATACCTGTGGGAGTGGTCTGCGCAGCAGGCACAGCAGGCTTCACCGGCTCACTGGCCGCGAGCTGATCGCTCACAGGTGCCGCTGCGACGGCTGGTGCAACCTCGTAATCGGAGCCGCGGCGACGGAGGTCGACGACATCGGCGTCGTGCGCGTCCTGCAGAATGCGGATGAAGTTTCTCTCGCTGAGACTCTCGCTGTCGCGACCGAGCAGAGCTCGGGCGGCAGTGCGGACCTCACTCGCGCGGATAGGAGCGCCACCGTTCGCGCCAACTGCGCGCCGCACGAGATCAAACGCTTCTTCGCGTCTCAGTCGTAAGCCGCTGACCCCGACGCCATCGCCTGCAGGAGTCGGCTCTTGCCGCACACCCTCTTCCGCGGATGCCAGCTCGAGTTCGGGCTGCTGCGGAGCGCCAGGAGCGGGACGTTGTCCGCGCCCTTCACGGTCGCGATCGCGTCCCCTGCCCCCTCTGCGTCCACGACGCGGACGCTCGCCGGTTTCCGCTGTCTCTTCGGCAGCCGCGACCCGAGGCGTCTGAGCTTCGGTGCTTTCTGTGCCTTGTCCAGCCGGCAGGCTGCGCGCCGCGTTTGGCGGGGCGACCTCGAACTGGCCGTTCTCGAGCTTGGTCAGATGAACCAGGCCACGTTGCGCGGCTTCCGTCACGAAACGTGAGAACTTCGACATGCCGAGGCTCTTCTCGTCGAATGACGTGTCGATCTGCTGCATGACCTGCTTCAGACGATCTGCTCGCATGACATCGCCGTTGCGCTTCATGCGACTGATGGCTTCAGTGACCAGCTCCCACGGATCCTTCTTCACAACTTCTTCTTCGCCGGATTTCACGAGACCGGCGAGCGCGTTGTAGCTGTAGTACTCATCGCAGTTCTGAACGAGCAGGTCGCTCGACGATTCTCGAATGCCGACGCCGATGACGTACTTGCCGTATTCCTTGAGCTTGATGACGAGGCTCGAGAAATCAGAATCGCCCGAGAGGAGGATGAAAGTTCCTATCTCCGGGCGAGTGAAAACCAGTTCCAGTGCGTCGATGGCGAGTCGAATGTCCGTCGCATTCTTTTTCGCGGAGCCATACGCTGGTGCGAAGATCAAATCGATCGACGACTCCGACAGCGGCACTATGTACTGCGGATAGCGTCGCCAATCCGCGTACGCGCGCTGCACGGAGACTTTGCCTTTGACGATCTCGGACCCAAGGAGGTTTTTCAGCTCCGTCTGGAGATCGGAGCGGATGCCCATCGTGACGTTATCGAAGTCGATGAGCAGCGCGGCGTTTGGCGCGTGGTGGGAAGTAGCGAATGTTGCTGGTGACATTGCCTGCGGCCCGCGATGAATCGGGGCGATTGCCTGTGGCCCGCGGTGTACCGGGGCGACATGCCGGTGCGCGCTCGGTGGCGCGGACCGATGTGGTCGTGAACTCATTTTTTTTGGAAATTTCCTGTGCGAGGCTGCGTGCCTGCGAATCTTTAATGGATACCGCGACGGCTGCACGCCGTATGATCCCTGCGACGGACGCCGCAGGCGGTGCGTCTTCAGGTCCGAGGGATCGCGTCAACCCCTGGTTGACCGGTCGCTGGATCCTCGAAGTCGCGCCGTACGGGTATAATTTATACCCAAACCCCCATGAATCAACTGCGTTTCCGCACGCGACTGGTGCTGATCCTCTCGCTGTTTGCGATCGTCCCCGCTCTCGTCCTCACCGTTTTATGGAGCGGAACGGTCAGCACCGTCGTCCCTTTCGTGACGGGTGGTTCTGCATGGGACAGCGTCGCCGCGAGTGGCGAAAGAGCTATCGCGGCTGCCCGTCAGGCGCGTCTCACGCCATCCCAACGGCGGGCTATCGACGCCCATGAGCGTGAGCTCCGAACGTCCGTCGAGCAGGCGCGCCGATACAGCTTTCTCGCCGAGAGGTCGGTGCGCGTGATTGCGCTCGCGGGGTTGCTGGCGCTTCTGATACTCACTGGAGCCGCGTCGCGAGTGGCGGGACATTTGAGCCGCCAACTGAGCCGCCCTCTGGACGAACTGGTACGCTGGACCGATCTGATCGGGCACGGGGAATCGCTGCCGCCACCACCGGAGCCCACAGTGGTCTCGACGGTTGGCGGTAACGGCGACGGGCCGATGATCGAGGTCACTACGAGTCGGGTGCGTGGCGCCCCGGAATTCGAGACGCTGAGACGGAGCATGCGCGAAATGGTTTCAGAGCTCGAACATGGTCGCCGGCAGGCTGTGGAAGCAGAGCGGCTGCAGGCGTTCCGGGAGACCGCGCGCAGAGTTGCTCACGAGATCAAGAATCCGCTGACACCAATCAGGTTCGCGCTGGCGCGGCTGCGCGGTCAGGCTCCGGATGAATTGCAGGAGGATGTCGACGTCATCGCAATGGAATCAGAGCGTCTCGATCGCATGGCGAAGAGCTTCGCCGAGTTCGGGAAGCTGCCAGAGGGCCCGCCCTCGGAAGTCGATATGGGAGAGCTGGTACGCTACACCGCGCGAAGCTGTGTGCCTCCGGGCATTGCTCTCGATCTTCAAATCGACGAGAATCTGCCCCGAGTTCACGGTCACAACAGCGCGTTGGCCGGCGCCCTGAGTAACGTTCTTCTAAATGCAGTGGATGCTTCGTCCGGGCACGGTCACATCACGGTGTCGGCGAGACCGGCAAAGGTGGGCGAGCGCGACGCGGTAAAAATTTCAGTCGCAGACGACGGTAAGGGCATTGCACCGGACAGTCTGGAAAGAATCTGGGAGCCATACGTGACGAATAAGCCCGGCGGTACCGGGCTCGGGCTGTCGATCGCACGTCAGGCGATCTGGGCGCACGACGGAACTGTCAATGCCACGAGCACGTTGGGAAGCGGAACGCAGATAGAGTTCATCATACC
The DNA here is from genome assembly GCA_036514115.1 of Gemmatimonadaceae bacterium. Classification (GTDB taxonomy): domain Bacteria; phylum Gemmatimonadota; class Gemmatimonadetes; order Gemmatimonadales; family Gemmatimonadaceae; genus UBA4720. Next base: position 4,927 of record DATBXT010000228.1, on the reverse strand, counting down.
CGCAGACGGCGCCCGCGCCGTGAGGTCTAGTTGAAATGGGACCAGAAATAGTCGTTCCGCTCGGTGCATTCGCGACCGCGATCATTTGTGCGATCGGGATTCCTCTCGCGCGCGCCTACGCGCGAAAGATGGACGCCGATGGCAAGAACCCTCGGGTGCCGATGGAAGTCACCGGCAGACTGGAGCGTATCGAACAATCCCTGGAGGCCGTGGCAATCGAGGTCGAAAGGATCTCCGAGGGTCAACGCTTCACGACGAAGCTGTTGTCTGAAGGCCGGGCACCGGTCCCACAAATCTCCGCTTCCTCTGCGCAGAATCGCCCGGCATAAGTGCCGATAGTCCTCATCGCCGACGACGAGCCGAATATCCGCCGGATGGTCGGCGCGCTTCTGACTGGCGAAGGCTACGAGGTGACTGAGACTCCGAGCGGGGTCGAAGCGGTGGCGCGTGTCAGAGAGGGAGAGCCCGACGTCGCGCTGGTCGACCTGATGATGCCGGGCGAGCTCGACGGGATGGCGACGCTGGCGAAACTGCGCGACGCCGCGCCCGATCTGCCGGTGATCATGATGAGCGGCCGCGCCGGTCTCGCCGACGCAGTCAAAGCGACGAAGCTCGGCGCGTTCAATTTTCTGGAGAAGCCGCTGACACCTGAAGGAGTTCTGCTGGCTGTGTCATCCGCGCTGGAGCTGCGGCAAACGCGACGGGTGGCCAGGGCGCTGCGCGCCGAGTTGGGGTACGCCGGCCAGATGGTCGGAAAAAGCGAGGCCATGCAGGGAGTGCGTCAGCTGATCGCGCGCGTTGCCCCCACCGATGCGCGAGTGCTGATCACCGGCGAATCGGGCACGGGTAAGGAGCTCGTGGCAAGCGCCATCCACGATGGCAGCGAGCGTCGCGACAAGCCTTTTGTCAGGGTCAACTGCGCCGCGATTCCACGCGATCTCGTGGAGAGCGAGATGTTCGGCCACGAGCGCGGGTCATTCACCGGGGCAACGCAGCAGCGAATCGGTCGTTTCGAGCTGGCACATCGGGGAACTCTGTTCCTCGATGAGGTGGGTGACCTGGGTCCCGACGCGCAGGCCAAGCTGCTGCGCGCCATCGAGGCGAAGGAGATCCAGCGGGTGGGAGGGAATCGCGTGATACGGGCGGACGTGCGGATCATCTCTGCCACCAATCATGATCTCCAGCGAGCGGTGCGCGAAGGGACGTTTCGCGAGGACCTTTACTTCAGACTGCAGGTCATTCCGCTGGCGATCCCGCCACTTCGAGAGAGGGGCGACGACATCCTGGAGCTCGTCGAGCATTTCTCGGAGCAGTTTCTGCAGAGGACCGGACAGGCGAAGCCGCGCTGGAGAAGCGATGCGCTGCAGCTGTTGCGCGACTATCCGTGGCCGGGAAACGTGCGCGAGCTGGCGAATATTGTAGAGCGCCTCGCGATTCTGCATCCGGGCGCCGAGATAACCGGCCAGCAGGTCGAAGATGTCCTGATCGTCGATCGCGAAGACGGGGCCGGCATCGAGACGAGACCGATCACCCCGCCTCGCGAAACGCCGAGGGTGGGCGCCATCCGGGAGCCTTCTGGTCCGGCGCCGACGTCGCTCGCCGAGAAGTTGGACAGCTTCGAGCGAACGGTAATCGCCCGCGCACTCGCTGAAGCTGGCGGCAACGTGGCGGACGCTGCGCGACGTCTCCAGACCGACCGGCCAAATCTCTACCGCCGGATGAAGAGGCTCGGAATCAACGCGACGAGGGTATAATCGCGCCATGACAAATACCTGGATCAGGATCGCGTGTGTTTTCGCGTTCGTCGCGGCTGCCGCGCCGCACGTGTCGCGCGCGCAGGGCAACGACACCGTGCCGACGGACAGCGCAGCGGAACGACTCGGATTGTGGGCGAGGACGAGCCGCTCGAGCGGTTTGGTGCTCAGCTCGGGCAAAACCTACAATCGGGTTGAAGGTCTTCCGGTGATGCTTGGGCCTGTCCTCCACGACAGCATCCAGTCGGCGGAGCTCAATGTCTCGGTGATGGGCATCATCCGCAGCGCCGAGGCATTCCACTGGGACAGTCAGAACCTCGGGCACCGGATCAACGCTGATTTCCGCGTCGGCCGCGGGCGCGGGTATGGTCTGTCGGCGTCTTCGTACGACATCGTCACGCCTATAGAGCCGTGGCAGCTGCCCGACCCGGACGCGGGCCTGGCAGCGTTCTTCGGACACCGCGACTTCCGGGATTACTTCAACCGGCACGGTGCGCGCGCGACGGCGACCTTCAACATGAGTGCGCGGAGCAGCCTGGCGTTCGAGTGGAGCGACGAGCGTTGGACGCCGGTCGCTGAACGCGACGTCTTCTCCGTTTTTGGAAACGGCGGCTCGTGGCGCGCAAACCCACTCGTCGACGCGGGGCGTTTTCACCTCGCGGTTCTGCGCGCGAACATCGACACGCGGAATGACGACGTCAATCCGTCTACGGGCTGGCTGATCCTGGCGGAGTACGAGCACGGAACGGGGCGATACACCGATTTCGGATTGACTTCACCGCTGACCCGGCCTTTCCCGACGCCCGACGTCTCCTATGGACGCGGGCTGATCGATCTACGGCGGTACAATCGTCTGTCGCCAAATACCTGGATCAACGCGCGGATCGTACTTGGCGGCTGGCTGAACGGCGATGAGCTGCCACTGGAGCGGCGTTTCTCGGTGGGCGGAATCGGGACGGTTCCCGGCTTCGACTACCGGCAGTACGACCCCGGCACCATCGATGTCGCGCAGTGCAGCAACGGAGGGACCCCACCGCCTGGCAATCCCGCGCAGTGCGAAAGAGAGGCGCTCGTACAACTCGAGTACCGCAACGAGCTGCACTCGTCCTTCTTTGATTTTCTCAACGCGCGTCCGATCCGCTTGCGCGGGATCGGCTTCACTGTGCAACCGACGCTCGTGGCGTTCGTGGACGCAGGACGCGGATGGTTGGTCGGGCCGCGGACGGAAACCCTGCAATACCCGAGCGGAACCATTCCGCCGTTCGGCACATTCAGAACCGACGTTGGGCTCGGTCTCGACCTCGGCCTCCTCGGTGTATACGTCGCCAAGGCGGTATCTGAATCGAAGGTGCCAGCGAACGTGTTTCTGCGGGTTCGTCGGCGGTTTTGATGGGCGGGAAGCGGGACGCAGGGGGCGGGACGCGGTTTCTATCGCCGAATCAGAGCCGCGCGATACTTACGCCGCTCTTAGTTTCGGCACTCATTACCGCCGGGCCGCTCGGCGCGCAGAAAGTGCACGTCGATGTCGTGCCGCCGCCCCAGAACGCATGGGTGGACACCGCTCCCTCGATCTCGTCTGCGGGGCTGCTCGCCGATGCGGCGATGCGGGATCTGCTGGCGAACGGATTTCCCGCGCGTCTGCACTACCGGCTCGAGCGGTGGGCATCGGGTCGGTGGTTCGACGATCTCAAAGCCGCGTTCGAGTGGGATGTGATTCTGAAGTACGACGTTCTGGGGAAGAAATACCAGGTGGTGCGAGTAGTGAACAACCACCCGGAGTCGCTCGGAGAATATCCCACCGCGGATGCGGCTGATGACGCGGTGGAAGCTCCTTACCGATCGGGGATCTCGCTGCCGAAGAAGGGACAGCGTGGCTACTACAATCTCCTGCTGGACGTGGAGACGTTGTCACTCAGTGATCTCGATGAAGTGAACCGGTGGCTGAGGGGGGAGCTCAAGCCGGCGGTGAAGGGGGAGAAGAATCCGGGGACGGCGGTCGGCCGGGGCCTTCGCACGCTGGTGGTTCGATTACTCGGCGGAGAAAAACGGCATTACGAAGCAAGGTCGGGCACGTTCAGGCCCTAGAGCGTCCTGAACGGCCGCTTACGCCATTAGCTAAGCTTGTGGGCCCCGTGGTGGCCCGACTGGCCGTGTTGCTGATTAACGACCTGCCGGTGCTCCAGGTCCTCGAGATGGTGGAGAGTCTCTTCGCCGTAGAAGATCCGGATGTACTTCGCCTGGGTCGGAGTGAGCCGACGCACCGCCCAGCTCAGATGCACGAAGTGCGGCTCGACCGGCGCGTGCAGCGGATGCATGCCGATCTCGCTCGGGAGGTTGTTCGCCTTGCGAGTGTTGCACGGACTGCAGGCGGTGACGACGTTGGTCCAGTCGTTGGCGCCGCCGCGTGAAAGGGGAATCAGGTGATCGCGCGTGAGTGACTCGCGCGGCTTGAGCTCGATCTGCAGGCGGCCGCAGTACTGGCAGCGATAGCGATCGCGAGCGAACAGGAAAGTATTGGTGACCTGACGGCGGAAGCGACGCGGGACGTGGATGAAGCGCATCAGTCGAATTACCGCGGGGCGCGGCAGCGTCAACTTTTCCGAGCGAACTACACGATCGGAATCTGCTTCGACGATTTCTGCTTTGCCGTCTATCACGAGTCGCAGGGCCCGGCGGAGCGGGACCATTGTCAGCGGCTCAAATGAAGCGTTTAGTGCCAGACAACCTACGATCAAGCACTCCTCCTGGGGAAACTCACCCAAAATATACAACTGGTACAGCTCGACCACCCGCAACTGGCTGTATAGAGCGACGACCGGCTATCGGGTGGGGTTACCGGGTTTAACTACTAACGGAAGACTACCAGCCCGCAGCCGGCAGCTTCGCAGCCGGCAGCCACGAGCTGTATCGCGAACAATTAATTCTGGCTCGGGGCTGCGGGCTTAAACCTGCGGGCTGCAGGCTGGTAGTCTTCCGTTAGTAGTTAAATCCGGTAACCCCACCCGACACCCGGTCGTCGCTCTATAGAGCCATTTGCGGTCGGCGAGCTGTACCAGTTGTATATTTTGGGTGAGTTTCCCCAGGAGGAGTGCTTGATCGTAGGTTGTCTGGCACTAAACGCTTCATTTGAGCCGCTGACGATGGTCCCGCTCCGCCGGGCCCTGCGACTCGTG
>DATBXT010000227.1:0-2187 GCA_036514115.1 Gemmatimonadaceae bacterium | reverse complement strand
TCGTCCCAGGTGATGCGCCGCGAATCCGCGGCGAGCTGCCCGAGCTGATCGTTGCCTCCTGCCGCGGCGATCATCTCGGGGACCCAATGCCCAGGGCAGAAAGGCGGCTCGGTCCACTCCAGGAAAGTGATGTTGCGAGGAGGCGCACCCGCAATGGCTTCACGCACGCGCTGCAGACGGATTTTGTTGTCATCGATCAGCCTTTGTGCCGCGTCGATCCTGCCGGTGGCCTCGCCGATCGCCAGAATGTTCTGGTCGATCTCCGCCATGTTGCGTGGGGTCAGGGAAAGAACTTTGGGTGGCCTCGGCAGCTCTCGCAGCGCACGCACCAGCTCGTTTCCGGATGGCGCGCAGACCTGACACAGATCCTGGGTGAACACAAAGTCCGGCGCCAGCTCCTCGAGCAGGACCTCATCCACCTGATAGAGGCTCTCACCGGTGGCAAGGTGGGCCGCCACGGCGGCGTCGATCTCTTTCTGCGATTTCCCCTCGAGCTCCAGGGCAGGTTTGCTCACTACAGGTAGTGAGCGCACATCTGGAGGAAAATCGCATTCGTGCGAACGGCCGACGAGGTCCTCCCGCGCGCCCAGAGCGCACGCGATCTCCGTCGCGGCAGGAAGGAAGCTGACGATTCGCATACGGAAATCTACTTCATCCGTAACGAAGCTTGGCGCCGACGAGGGAGCCGTTCAGAACCACCATCCCGACGTTGGTCAGGATGACCGGCCAGTCATGAATGAAGATCCCATACGCCAGCCAAACCAGCCCGGAGGTCACGAGCAGCCCGACCATTCCCAGCGAAAGATCGCGCGTAGCCCGGGTGCGCCACGTGCGGACCACCTGGGGAATGAACGCGGTTACGGTGATAAAGGCGCCGAGGAAGCCTAAATATTTTATCATCTTGATAAGGAGATTTATAACTGCGACTGACCGTCACGCCGCCCCGGCAATGGCGGTCCCCTCTCTGATCGTCAACCAATCCGTCCTCACGCGATCCCATTCCTGGATCAGCAGCCCCTGTTCCTCGAACACGAGCCGGATCTGAGCTGGATCGTATCCCCCAATCTCCTCGAGAACCGGGATCAAGACACTCAGCGCGTCGTCGCTGATCACCGTGCGACGGGCGATCTGGGCGATGTGACGCGTCTCCGATGCCGCGATCGTCAAGCCATCGCCGCGGTTGACGTGCAGCATCACGTGAATGTCCGAGCTTCCGTCGCCGACGTAAACGATACGGTCGCTAGGCACGCCGAGGCGCCAGCGCAGCGAATCGACCGCGGCGACCTTGCCGTAGCCTGCCGGTACCTGGATCACGCTCTCGATCTCGCCGGTCTCCTCGCTGAAGCCGAAGTGCGCGCCGATGATGTGATCGGGCGGCACCAGGCCTTGCAGCGCAGAGTTGACCACAAGCCACGGCGCCGCCGAGACGACGTAGAAGTCGAAGCTGAACCCGTCGATACCGTCTTTGAGGAAATCGGCAAGCAAGGCGATATTCCGCTTCAGGCGGATGCGACGCCCCACCTCGACGAGATGCTGCTCGCGCACGCCGCGAAAATCCGGATCGTGGCGCAGCAGATACGTAAGCTCGGCGCCGGACTGCACGAGATTCAGGCGCGAAAGGCTGGCGACCCTTTCCTGGAAATCGGGAATGCCAAGCATCTCGGCGAGGACCAGCCCCGAATCGTTGAAGCTCAGGGTCTGATCGAAGTCGCTCACGAGCAGATAATACTTCCTCATCAATCCTCCATTGGCGCTCCATGTAATTCGTTCGCCGGGCGCGCCCGTCCCGGCGACAAAAACGAAACGCCCCCGCATCCATTCGGAACGCGGGGGCGAGTCTCAGTCAGCATCAGTGTACTAACCTCTTCGCCATCGCGCGCCACACGTCCCGACACCGCAATTAATTGCGGGGCCGAAATTGACGTTGGAGAGCAGATGAGCGTTGAGAGTCATTGTTAAATCTGGTTGTCGTGCAGCAAACGGTTCTTTCTCAACCTATTTACGCGCCATACTCGCGTCAACGCATAGACGACTCTGCAGTGCGATTTGGGTCACTCTATTGTGTAAAGGCACTGTAACTAATTTTTGCCGCGCACTCATTCACTATAGTAGAACACGTTACAGGGTAACCGTCGCCACGAGACACAGGCCCTTCGGCAATGCGCAGTAACACTCAGACCGTACAGA
>DATBXT010000226.1:0-6724 GCA_036514115.1 Gemmatimonadaceae bacterium | reverse complement strand
GAATGGACGCATCTACCAGCAGGCTGCGCACAATCATGCGGCCGCGCTGCCACGTCGTCATCAGAACGAAGATCGTCAGGGCAATCACCAACGGCACCCAGCCGCCGTCCTTGATCTTGAGGGAGTTCGCGGCGAAGAACGCGCCGTCGATGATGAAGAATGGGCCGACCAGTAGCACCGCGCGCGTCTTCGACCAGCCCCACCACGACCGCGCCACCGTGTACATGAGACTGGTGGTCATCAGAAACGTGCCGGTCACAGCGATTCCGTATGCGGCACCCAATGCGGTCGATGACTGGAAGTACAGAACGACCAGGAGGCAGCCGACCATGAGGGCGGTGTTTACTTCCGGGATATATATCTGCCCCGCTTCCTGTTTCGACGTGTGAATGATCGTGACCCGCGGGCTGTATCCCAGCTGCACGCACTGCTGGGTGAGCGAGAAGGCTCCCGAAATCAGCGCCTGCGAGGCGATGACAGCCGCCGTCGTCGCCAGCGCGATCAGTGGATAGAGAATGGAGCGCGGCGCGAGAAGATAGAAAGGATTAGCCGCCGACGCGGGGTCGTGCAGAATGATTCCACCCTGCCCGAAGTAGTTCAGAACAAGCGCCGGCAACACCAGACCGAACCACGCCAGGCGAATGGCGCGCTTTCCGAAATGCCCCATGTCCGCGTACAGAGCTTCAGCACCGGTCACTGCCAGCACCACCGCGCCCAGTACGACGAATGAGTGCGTGCCGTGGAGAAAAAAGAAGTCCAGCGCGTACCATGGATTGAGTGCCTTCAGAACGCGCGGTTCCTTCACTATCTCGACGGCGCCGAGTATCGCAATCGAAAAAAACCATAACAGCGTGATCGGGCCGAAGACCCTTCCGACCTTACTGGTGCCCGTCTTCTGGAAAAAGAAAAGCGTGAAGATGATCACCAGCGTCAACGGGATTGCCAACCTCGCCAGGAAAGGCTGGACGACGGCAAGACCTTCAGTGGCGCTCAGCACCGAAATCGCGGGAGTGATTACTCCGTCACCGTAAAGAAGGGCGGCTCCGATCAAGCCGATCACGGTGATCGCGATTTTTGTTCTTTTGTCGGCGTCGCGATTCAGGCGTTGCAGTACCAACGCTACCAACGCGAGGATCCCGCCTTCGCCGTGATTGTCGGCCCGCATGACGAAGACGATGTACTTGATGCTGACAACCGCGATCAGTGACCACAGAATCAGCGACAGTACGCCGTAGACGTTTACTTCAGTCGCCGCGAGGCCGTATTCTGGCTTGAAACACTCGCGCAGTGCGTACAGTGGACTGGTACCGATGTCGCCGTAGACGACGCCCAGCGCGAGGAGAGTGAGTTTTGCGAGACGGCGGCCGCTCGGACGAGCTTCCTGGTTAGTGCTGATTTGCGCGACCTATAGAGGTTTGCCAGGCTAGCCCAACAGCAGGGAGCCTTGACCGGAATTTCCGCAAGCGGGACAGCCTTTGCAAGCCCGATACCTCTCCTGTTGATGCCCGGAAAACAGACGTAAACAAAGGCATGTCGCTTGCGTTTATAGAGTGCACAACAGAAGCGTAGCCTCCCCGCTTTGCGGGTCATCGGGAGGCCAAGTACCTGACACTCCAGGAGGAACGATGAAGGATCTGAATCGCGATGGTATCGAGAACCAGGTGAAGGGAACGGCCAAGGAAGCGAAAGGTCAGCTTCGCGGGGATCTCGGAGACGCGACCGACAACACCAGCGAGCACATCAAAGGGCGCGCTGAAGAGTTGAAGGGCAAAGTCCAGAAGAATTTCGGCAAGACCGAAAGAGACGCAGATCCTGACAACGTCTAGCCTCTCGAGACATTGAAAAAGCGCCGGTGCATTGCACCGGCGCTTTTTTTTGTCTGGAAGCTGCAAGCGGGCAGACCCGAGCGAAACTCTTACGGATTCCCGCCGCCCGGGGGAAGCGGTGGCCGCACCGAATCGCCGCCCCTTCGCTCGCCGAGCTCGCGACGGGCAGCGGCGCGCATGTCGTCGAATTTCCTCGCCTGCTCTGGATTCAGCAGCCTCTTGATTTGCTCGTGAGTGCTGTCGCTCACAAGCCGCGACTGGATCGCGAGCGAGTCCAGTTGGGGCCTGACCGGCTTGTACAGCGCGACGATCTGGCGATGCTTCTGCTCGATCAGCGAGTCAACGGATGCCTGTTGCTGCGGGGTCAGCTTCAGCTCCTCCGCCATCCGCTGGCGACCCGCGCGCGGGCCGCGCATCTCGTGGCGGTGATTCGTATCCATCACGCGGTCAGCGGTAAAGCCGAGCGCTCCCCCGGCGACGAAGGCGCCGAGGAGAAACATCAACGCGTAGCCCTTGGATTTTTCCATTGTCGATCTCAGTGTGACAGCACGTAACGGAACGTCGCTTCGCGCTGGGACGAGCCATCGTGCGGAGCGGTGACCACCTGTACCGCGCCCGGCAGGACATCGGGCGTCAACGGCTCGGTGAGCGCCTCGTAGGTCGTGCGCAGGTCGTCGTCATTCTGCCGCGACCACACCACTCCGGCCGCGATGAACAGGAGCGCGGCGGCGGCGAGCCCGGGCGCGGCCCAGCTCGCCAGATCCGACCACCAGTTAACCGGGATCACCGCTTCGCGGTGTGCCCGGATGTAAGACATCGTGCGCGCCTCGAGGCCGTCCCAATACGCGCCTTCGGCGGGCGCCGCATAAAGATCGCGGAGCATTCCCGTGATCTTCGCGTCGCCTTCGTCTTCGAGTCGCAAACCGGTACGATCTTCCATCGCTAATCCCTCAGGTTTCCCAACAATACGCGCAGCTTCTGTCTGGCGTGGTGCAAATCAGACCGGGCAGTACCACCCGGTATTCCCAACATCTCTCCGATCTCCGCATGCGTAAAGCCCTCGACGTCGTGGAGGACTATCACCGCACGGGCACGTTCCGGAAGCTTGACCAGCGCCGCCTGGAGACGCTCCCGCAGCTCACCCCCTTCCGCCGGATCCCTGAAAGCCGCGGGTATGGAATCAGACAACTCCTCCGCATTCCGGACCTTGCGGCGCCGGGCAAGATCGAGCGCCGCATTCGCGACGATCCGATTGAGCCATGCGCCAAACGTCTGTGAAGGATCGAACCGGTCCAACGCCTGGTACGCCCGCAGAAATCCTTCCTGCACTGCGTCCTCGGCGTCCTCGTGCGTGAGGACGATCGAGCGGGCCACGATATAGGCCCGCCGCTGGTGCAGACGCACGAGACCAGCGAAACCCCGTTCGTCTCCCCCCCTGGCCAGACTTACGAGCTCTCGCTCCTCGTCAGAAATACGTAGGGGTGGGGTCAACTGTTGAGGGGATGACGAGGGCCCCTGCGCCGGGCGGTCGCCGTAAGATACGGCGATTCCGCCTTCGGGGTCGTTGCGCGAGTCACCCTTGGCCATCGCGCGCTCTAGTGGACCGGGCCCATCGAACCGCGTGCTCGACCGGTTCGGAAAAGCAGCAGCAGCGGGAGCGCAACGATGAGAACGAGTCCGCTGTACAGGTAGATCCGGGAAAACGCGAGCATGCTGGACTGAACTGTCACCTGTCGATCGAGTATCGCCAGCGCCTGCTGCTGCGCCGTCATCGGATTGATGCCCCGCGAGATCAGCCCGCGAGTAATCATCGACAGCCGTCCCAGCGTCTCTGGATCATTCGCCCCGACGTGCTCGACCAGAACCGCCTTTTCCGCGGACATGAATCGAGCGAGAAGCGTCGCCATGACCGCAATGCCAAGCGAGCCGCCCAGCTGGCGCATCAGGTTGAACATTCCGGTGCCCTGCGCCAGGTCCTTCACTTTCAGATCTGCCATCGTCGCGTTGGTCAGCGGCACGAAGATCAGGCCGAGTCCAACGCCACGCAGTATCAGCGGCCAGAACAGGTCGTTGGCTCCGCTGGCAGACGTCAGGTGCGACATCTTGAGCATCGACCAGAAAAACGCGAATGCGCCCACGACTACGGTGTACCGTGCATCAAGGCGCATGGCGTTTCGTCCGACGACTGCCATCGTCACCGCCGATGCGATGGCGCCGGGCAGAATTATCTTCCCCGTCTGCCAGGCCGTCATCTGCAACAGCTGCTGGAGAAAAACCGGAAGAATGAAGACCGACCCGTACAGCGCGAACCCGAGCAACAGCCCCAGGCTCACGCCGGCGCTTAGCTGCCGGCTCTTGAGAATGCGGAAGTTGATGACCGGCTCGTCGGTCGTGAGCTCGTGCCAGATCAGCGTGATTCCCGAAAAGAGCGCCGTGACGCCGAGCAGGGTGACGAAGCGTGATTCCCACCAGTCGTAGCGCTCGCCCCGCTCGAGCATCCACTGGAGCGAGCCAACGCAAAGAGTGAGCAGAATTATCCCGAGATAATCGATCTTGTCTGCGCGCTCCTGGTGCTCGGCGTCATGAACATAGGTGACGGTGAGAAACGCCGCGATGAGGCCGAGCGGAACGTTGATGTAGAAGATCCACGGCCAGTTGTAGTTGTCGGTGATCCAGCCACCGAGAGTCGGGCCAAGGGTCGGGCCCACCATGACACCGACGCCGAAGATCGCCATGCCGGTTCCAGCTTCTTCGGGCGGGAAGGATTCGTAGAGAGTCGCCTGCGCCGTGGACAGCAGCGCGCCGCCTCCGATACCCTGAACCACTCGCCAGAAAATGAGACCCAGCAGAGAGTGCGATGCGCCGCAGAAGAACGAAGCGGCCGTGAAAAGGAGTATCGAGCCGGTGAAATATCTTCTTCGGCCGAAATAGGCTGACAGCCAACCGGACATCGGGATGATGATGACGTTGGCGATGATGTAGGAAGTCGAGACCCAGGCGATCTCGTCGAGCGTCGCACCGAGGTTCCCCATCATGTGCGGGATGGCGACGTTGACGATCGAGGTATCGATCAGCTCGAGCATCGCCGCCATCGTGACAGTGGCGGCGATGATGTACTTATGGGCGTACCGGTCCTCGCGGGATGATGAGATCCCCGACGACCGGAGTACGGCAGTGCTCACCGGTTGGATGTGTCGATGTGCACGTTCGCCGACAGACCTGGCCGCAGCGGATGATTTCCTCCGCAGGGTTTGGTCACCGCGATGCGCACCGGCACCCGCTGCACGACCTTCGTAAAGTTTCCGGTAGCGTTATCGGGCGGCAGAAGTGCGAACTTCGCTCCCGTCGCTCCACTCACGCTGGCCACCTTTCCTTCACCGGTGCAGTTGTAGGCGTCAACTTCGAATTCCACCGGCTGACCGACGCGGATTGCGGACAGCTGCGTCTCCTTGAAGTTGGCGGTCACCCACACGCCGGTATCAGCGACGATGCTGAGAAGCGGCTGACCCGGCGCGACGAGCTGGCCGACCTCGACCTGTTTGCGCGAAACTTCGCCCGAAGCAGGCGCGGTGATGCGCGTGTATTCCATCTGCAGCCTGGCGTTCGCCGAGATCGCGCGAGCCGCCATGGTGCGCGCATTGGCAACGCGGACACCGGCTTCAGCGGTGTTGACCGTTCCACCCGCGGCCGCCGCCTGACGCTGCGCCGCGATGAGATTCGCGTGCGCGACGTCGGCCATCGCCTGCGCCGCATCGAGCTGCTGCTTCGAGATGATCTGCTTGGTCGCGAGCTCTCTCGCGCGGGCGAGATCGGCGTCGGCCTTGTTGGCGTTGGCGCGGGCGGCGCCGATCTGGGCGTCGAGCGCGGCACGCTGTCCGGCCGCACTCTGTACCTGCGCCTGTGCCTGACCTGAGAATCCACCGCCGCCGGCTGTTGCTTCGGCAGCTGCGAGATCAGCCTCCGCCTGCTGTAACCGCACGGCGTAGTCGGCGTCATCGAGCTGGACAAGGAGCTGTCCCGCGTTGACGTGATCGTTCTCGTTTACGGCCACGCTCTTCACGTACCCGCCGACCTTGGCCAGCACGGGGACGATGTGACCGTCGACCTGCGCGTTGTCAGTCGATTGGTGCGAGCGGCCGTAGCTCCACTTCTGGAACGCCCAGAAAAGGATCAGCAGCGCAATCACCGCCACGATCGGAAGAACGAACTTCTTCTTCGACGGTTTCTCGGTCTCGGTCACAACCGTGTTGGTGGTACTGCGTGAGGACGGCGGTGTTTCAGTTTCAAGAGCGGTTGCCATAGTCTGTCCTGGAGGCTGTCTAATGCTACGTAAGAAATGATTATAGAGTGTGCTGATTGATCATCTAAGTGTCGTAACGCTGCCGGTGGCCCGAGCGAGCGCCACGCGTGCAAGCTGCCACTGTGTCTCCGCGTCGTTGACGAGCGTCCGCGAGGCCGTGAGCGCCAGTGAAGCGTTCACGACATCCGCGTTTCCGGCTACACCGGCGTTAAACCGGTCACGCGCTTGCGCCACTTCCTGCTCGGCGAGGCGAAGGCGCTCGACAGCGGCAGCAAGCTGCTCCCGGGCGCCGGCGAGATCGATGAGCGCACCGCGCACGTCCACCTCAGCCTGCTGCTCCAGATCGCGGCGACGGACCTCGGCTTCGCGCAAAACGGATTGCTGCTCCTGAACCCGCGCATCACGCTTGAACCCGTCGAAAATCGGCAGCGAAACCTGGAAGCCCCAGGTGTAGGTATTCAGCAGCTTGCCGCCAGTTTTTCCGATGGCCCCATCATCTGCAACCAGTCCCAGCGATGGGAGTCTTTCGGCTTTGATCGCCGACACGCCCTGCTTGGCGGCGCGAATTCTCTCTTCCTCGGCGATCAGATCGGGACGG
>DATBXT010000225.1:0-7762 GCA_036514115.1 Gemmatimonadaceae bacterium | reverse complement strand
AAGGCAACGGTCTGAGCCAGGCCCTTCTTGGCCTGGATCGCCGTTATGGCCGCGGTCAACGTCGTCTTACCATGATCGACGTGGCCAATAGTTCCCACGTTCACGTGTGGCTTGTTACGCTCGAATTTGGCTTTGCTCATTTCATCCTCAACGTGGTTCGTTGTTTTTTACAAGCTCGCGATCGGGATTGAACCGATGACCTCACCCTTACCAAGGGTGTGCTCTACCAACTGAGCTACGCGAGCGGCTTCGTTCCCTGAGACATCGCGGCGAACGTTCTCGCCGTTTCCTGCACCATCGCGCTTCCTATCACCATACCGTCAGAGCGGGAGACGGGACTCGAACCCGCGACATCAAGCTTGGAAGGCTAGCGCTCTACCAACTGAGCTACTCCCGCAAAATCCAACAAAAAAATCCAGCCCCTCATCTATTTATGGTGGGGGAAGGATTCGAACCTTCGAAGGCGTTAGCCGGCAGATTTACAGTCTGCTCCTTTTGGCCACTCAGGAACCCCACCGAATTCGCACTGTTTTCGCCCAACGACCCGGCAGAGCTGACGGCGAGAATCGAACTCGCAACCTGCTGATTACAAATCAGCTGCTCTGCCAATTGAGCTACGTCAGCAACAAACAGCGATTTTTCATCGCAAGCCAAGTAGAATAGCCAACTTAGCGGAGTGAGTCAACCTATCGGACCTTCCATTTCGTCCCCTGCGGAGTGTCCTCTATTGCGACTCCTTTCGCCTCGATCTCGGCGCGGATTCTGTCGGCCTCGGCGAATTCCCGGCGAGCCCGCGCGTCTTTTCGCGCCGCAATTCGCTCCTCCACCCAACGGGCGAGCTCGGGATCGGGGCCAACAGCTTCGGGAATCACGTCCAGAACGGAATTGATACGGCCGAAGGCGGCGCGCGCGGATTCGATGGCGCGCTTGTCGACACCGTTCCGGTCGAGCTCGGCGTTCGCGCGGCGCACGAACGTAAACAACGCGCCCAGCGCGATCGGCGCGTTCAGGTCATCGAAGAGGGCGGCAGAGACTTCCGCCTCCGCGTCCTCCGCGATTTTCTCCAGCTCCGGCGTAGCCGCTTTCGCCTCGCTCAGACGGCGCGCAAAATCCCCGATTCTCCTGACTCCCTCCATCGAGGCTTCCAACGCTTCGCCGGACATGTTCAGCTGCTTCCGGTAGTGCGTCGAGAAAACGAAATGACGAAACGCCGCGGCGGGCACTTCCTGATCGCGAAGGTCCTGCACCGTGGCCACGTTGCCCACCCGCTTCGCCATCTTCGCACCTTCGGTGAGGAGAAACTCGCCATGGCACCAGACGCGGGAGAACGGCTTCCCCGTCGATCCCTCGGATTGCGCGATCTCGTCCTCATGGTGCGGGAAAATCAGATCGATCCCTCCGCCGTGGATGTCGAGGGTCTCGCCGAGGTATTTCATCGCCATTGCCGAGCACTCGAGATGCCACCCGGGTCGCCCGCGGCCCCAGGGAGAATCCCACGCGGCGCCGGTGGCTTCGTCTTCGGCTTTCGCGGCCTTCCAGAGCGCGAAATCCTGAGCGTTCTCCTTTGAGTAGTCATCCTGAAGAACGCGGGCGCCCGCTTTCACTTCACGGGTGTCGAGCCGCGAGAGCTTGCCGTAGTCCTTGAAACGGTCGATGGCGAAGTAGACGGTGCCGTCCTCCGCCTTATACGCCAGCTTCCTGTCCACCAACCGCTGGACGATGGCGATCATCTCGGGAATGTGATCCGTCGCTTTCGGATAAAGCTCGGCGTCCTGAATACGGAGAAAAGCACGGTCGGCGTGAAAAATCCTGGTGATTGGCGCCGTCACCTCACCGATGGTGGTTCCGGTCTCGTTCGCTGACTTGATGATCTTGTCGTCGACGTCGGTGAGGTTCATCACCTGGATGACTTTCCATCCCCGCAAAATTATGACGCGCCGGAGCAGATCCTCGAAAAGAAAGGTTCGAAAATTTCCGAGGTGCGCGGGGCGGTAAACCGTAGGGCCGCAAGTGTACATGCGAACCGTTTCGCCATCAGCGGGAGAAAACGGTTCTACCTTGCGACTGAGGGTGTTGTACAGACGGAATTCGGCAGCCATCCGCAGAAGCTAGACGCGTCGATATTGAGGGTCAACAGAACCGCTCGGCGACTCTTCCCGCGTATTCCCGTCGCGCAGCGACCGCTCTGCCCTCGACGACATTGATGATGCGTGCGGCAATTCGATGCAGCTCGACGGGGTTGGGCGCTGCGAGAATGATGGTCACGCCGCGCCTGGTGAGTCTTGTGACCAATGCCACGATATCCCGATCGAAGAGCAATCCCTCGCCACACAACGTCTCGTCCAGCAGGATGGCGCGCGGCGAACCGATCAGCGATTGCGCCAAGCCGAGTCGCTGCATGAGGCACGGCGACAGACTACTCACCCGTCGAGTGGAATGAATATGCAGACCGACTTCTCGAAGCGCGGACTCGACCTGCGCGGAGCGATTCGCCGAGGAGAGATCGTGCAGCGTCGCGTAGTACTCCAGTGCTTCACGAACGGTGAGAAAGGAGTAGTAGCCGGCGCGCTGGGGAACGTAGGCGAGCCCGGGCGGGACGTGATGACCGGTGACCGCTTCGCCGAACCAGCTGATACTGCCCTCGTCCGGCCGGAGCAAACCGGCGAGACACAGCAGCAGCGACGACTTCCCGGCGCCCGGTCGACCGACAACGCCGACGATCTCGCCCGCGGCAACGTCGAGGGAGATGTCCCGCAGCGCCGGCACGGTAAGCGTCCGGGTTTTTGGACCAGAGTGATATGTCTTGCTTAACCCTCTCACAGAAAGTGCGATCTGCATGGCGCTCGCCGGTAAGTGAGCGGACACTTTTGCATCGCACCCAGATGGATGGGTAATCGTTGGAGGGCGAGCCCAACCAATGCATCGCGGTTTCTGGCGTGATTCTTTCCGGGGTTACCCGTTCATTGCGCCGTTGGCGCCAGAGGAGATCCACATGAGAACAACGATTTTGAGAGCGGGCGTAATCTTCGCGATCGGTGCCGCGATGACGGCTTGCGGGAGCGATTCAACTGCCCCCGATGCGAGCATTGCGGGGAGTTATACCGCCACCGAGTTCGTGACGACCGGCGGCTCAGGCCAGCGGAACGAACTGCTGGCCGGTAGCACAGTGACGATGGTGTTGAACGCCAACGGCACCACGAGTGGGCATCTTCATGTTGCAGCGTCGGGAAGCAGCCCTGCGCTCGACGCCGACATGGCGGGCACATGGACGCGAACTGGCAACGTCGTCGATTTCACCCAGGCGGCGGACACTTTCGTCCGCGATATGGCGTTCACGCTGGAGACGACTGGCAGTAAGTGGGTCCTGATCGGCGACCAGGGATTTTCAGGGACCAGGGTGCAGCTCACGCTCACCCAGACTTAGCGGTCCAACCCTACGCGGATTTCTTAAACGACGGCTTTTCGCGAATTGCGATCAGGTCGGGCGGCGGTGCCACCGGAACAAGCACGCCGCCATCGGGGACGGGCACACGCAGGACGAAAATGCGATCGCGTGTGCTCTTCCTGAATCCCTTCCCCTCATAAATGCGGTTGATGAGGATGCGTCGGACTATCACCATCAGCGTCACCAGCATTGGCAGCGCGACCACCAGGCCGAGCGGTCCCAGGAGCTTTCCAATCACCAGCACCGCCGTAATCGTGAGCACTGGTGGCATGTCGATCTTCTTGGACATCACCAGCGGTGATACGAGATTGCCTTCGATGAGGTGAATCACCACCCCGAGCAGCAGGACGTACAGCGCGCGCGTCCCTCCGCCGGGGCCGCCGAGAACGAAGAGCGCCGGCAAAGTCGTCGAGAGGAGAGTCCCGAAGAATGGCACCACGGCGACCAACCCCGTGAAAATTCCAAAGGTGAGCCAGTAGGGCACCTTGAGGATGTACAGTCCCGCCGCGGTGAGCGCGGCGAGAAGGGTCATCGTCAGCAGCTGTCCAACGATGTAGGCGCGAAGGGCGTCAGCGAGATCGCGGAGAACGTCGCGAACGAGATCGCGATGGATCGGCGGAAAAAGGGCAATCAGCCACTCCCGATACGTACCCGGCTGGAGAGCCAGGTAAATGCTCATCACGCCCACCGCAAACGCGTCGATGAGGAAATTCACGAACGACAGAACTCTCGGTACAACCGTCTCGGCCTGCTGCGAAAGCTGGTCATAGACGGCGCTGATAAGCGGATGCTCCCCCGGCTTCCATACATCCCGCATCGCCGGAAAGCGCGCCACAAAGGTGTCGATGCCTTTCTCCCACGTCTCGATATATGTGGGAAGGACGGTGATCAGCGAGCGGGTCTGCTCGACGACCGGGGGCAGGAGTATCGCAAAGAGACCCAGCAGCGCCGTGAAAGTGCCGACCACCGAGACAAAGAACGCCAGCCTGGGCGGCATGTGCGCCCGGTTGACGAGAAGATCTCGCACCGCGCCCAGGTAGAGCGAAACGATGATGGCGATGAACAGAAGCAGGAAGACGTGCGCGGTGGTGCCCAGCATCCAAAGCAGCAGCACCGTCAGGATTACACCTGCGATAACTGACCCTACTTTAGGTCTCGCTGTTGGAGCCGCCGCGACCGCCATGACTACTTGTTCTCGTCGTGAATTTCTTCAACCTCGACGGATTCTTCCTCTGCCTGGCGACCGGCACCGAGCGCCTTGTTGTTGGCCGCCCCAGCCGGCAGGACGCCCATCTTCTGCTTCAACTGAAGTAGAAGGATCTCCGCGGACTGATTGCTGCCGGCGGCCTCGAGACGCTTGAAGTCGTTGGCGAGCTTGTCTCCCGAGAACGCTTCCTCGATCTCCGCGCTCGCTCGCACCTTTCGCTCGTTGGACTCGATCTTCTCCTCCATCCGCGCGAAAGCCTCGAAAGCCGATTTCTCGGAGATGTGGGACATCGTCTCGTTGATCCGCTTCTGCGCGTCGGCGCGACGCTGTTTGGCGAGCAGAAGATTCTTTTTGCGATTCGCTTCTTCGATGTTGTCGTTGAGGGTGCGCAGCGAATCCTTGAGGCGATCGGTCTCCTGTTTGTGCGCCTGCCAGGTGACGTTGAGCTGGTCACCACGCGAAATGTGTTCGCTGCGGCGAACCAGCGCCTGCTTTGCCAGGTCGTCCTGGTTCTGCTGCACGGCAAGCATGGCTCTCCGCTCCCAGTCTTCCGCTTCCTTGAGCTCCTGCCTGGTCTGGTCCTCGAGGCGCTTCTCGTCGGCAATGGCGGCGGCGACCTGCTGCTTCGCCTTTACCAGCTGGGACCGCATGTCGAGAATGATCTGGTTGAGCATCTTCTCGGGCTGCTCGAATTCCGAGATCACGGCGTTCACGTTGGATCGGAAGAGCATCGCAATTCTGTCGAAGATATTCATAGATAATTGGGTGAATTCCTTAACTGAGAACTTTTAGTGCACTCGACTGGAGGCGAGATCGCGGTTCCGGTTCTTTAAACACACTGTGAGTTTCCAGTCGAGCCTTCCCGCGAAACTACCGCTTTCACTCACGCTTAACCAGACAGTTATCAGCCGTCTGCCTTCTTGATCTGGTATAGCCTCTCCTTCGCCAACCGCCTTCCCGTCGGCGTAGCTGCAAGCCCGCCACCAGCTGTCTCGCGGTAGCGAACGTCCATCTCGCGGCCGATCTCGCCCATCACGTCGATTACTTCATCGACGGGTATGGCGAAGGTGATCCCGGCGAGCGCCATTTCGATTCCGGCGAGCGCGATCGCAGAGCCCGTCGCGTTGCGAAATACGCAGGGAAGCTCGACGAGCCCGCCCAGCGGATCGCACACCAGGCCCAGCGTTCCCTGCATGGTGAGCGCAACTGCATGACCGACCTGCGAAGGAGATCCGCCGAGCATCTCGGTGGCAGCGCCAGCTGCCATTCCAGCGGCGGCGCCAGTCTCAGCCTGACACCCTCCTTCCGCTCCGGAGAGTGACGCGCGCTCGGCGACGACGGCGCCGATCAGGCCCGCCGTGGCCAAGCCGTCGACCACCTTGTCGTCGCTGATTGAGCGGGCTTTTGCCAAACCAGTAAGGACGGCCGGCAACACGCCTGCTCCGCCGGCCGTTGGTGCGGCAACAATGACGCCCATGGCCGCGTTCACTTCCTGAACCGCGAGAGCGCGGGTGAGGATGTCGCGAAATGGAGTTTCCGCCAGCGGTCCCTGCGGATTCTGGCGAAGCTTTGCCGCGTCACCTCCGACCAACCCTGATGCGGAATAGAGATCTCCAGTCAAACCACGTTCAATTGCGCCGCGCATAACGTCGAGCGCGCGTTTGAGCGCGGCGCGAATCTCTGCGATGGGCCGTCCCTGATCGCGCGATTCCGCCGACAGCGCGACTTCCGCCAGCGACATCTTCGCGCTTTCAGCGTCCCTGATTGCGTCAGCGAGCGCCTTGTACAATCAGCCCCCGCTCACCTTATCGAGACGTCGCGTCCATCGAACCCAGTCCAGCGAGCGCAGCTCGGCACCAGCAGCCTTGTCCGGCAGCTCATCGCACTCGATCACCATGAACGCGTCGCCGCCTCTTTCTTTCCTGGTCAGCCTCAGCGTGGCAATGTTGATGTCATGCTCGGCGAGGATCCCCGTGATTCTGGCAATGGAACCCTTCCTATCTTCAGCTACGAGAACGATGGTGTGGAAGTTTCCGGTCACTTCGACCGGGTAGCCGTCGATCTCCTGAACGAGCACCCTACCGGCGCCTAGCGATGATCCAAGCATTGTCGACTTCGTCCCATCCAGCTCGACGTTGATTCGGACGGTGTTCGGATGGGCGGCATCGGCGATCGTGGTCTTCTCGAATTTGTAGTCCAGGCCCTCACGCTCAGCGATCTGGAGTGCTTCCCTGAGTCGCTCGTCGTCCGGACGAAAGCCGAGTAGTCCACCAACGAGTGCCTTGTCGGTGCCGTGGCCTTCGCCGGTCCGCGCAAAGGAGCCGTGAAGCTGGAGGAGGCCGCGCTGGGGAGTGCCGCCGACGAGGCAGCGGGCCAGCAAGCCGAGGCGGCACGCTCCTGCCGTATGGGACGAGGAGGGGCCCACCATTACTGGTCCTATAATGTCGAGCAGGCTTACCATTCCTCTTGCTCCTTTAAGTAACTACTAACTGAAGAATACCAGCCAGCAGCCGGCAGCGTTAAGCCGGCGGCCTCGAGCCAAAATCGTTCTCAGAATCGCTCGTGGCTGCAGGCTTTGGGCTGCTTGCTGCAGGCTGGTAGTCTTTCGTTAGTAGTTAACCCGCCTTGAGCGCCACGCGGCTATTCGACTTACTTCGCGCCTTACCGAGCAGCGGCCGCAGGTACTCCCCCGTGTACGACTCCTTTACGTCCGCGACGTCTTCCGGCGTTCCAGCCGCGACGACGTCGCCGCCGCGGAGGCCGCCTTCGGGACCGAGATCGATGATCCAGTCGGCGGTTTTGATGACGTCGAGATTGTGCTCAATGACGAGCACCGTGTTGCCGCGGTCAACCAGGCGATGGAGTACGCTCAGGAGCATGCGCACGTCCTCAAAGTGCAAACCAGTCGTCGGCTCGTCGAGGATGTAGAAGGTGCGCCCGGTATCTCGCTTCGAGAGTTCGGCGGCGAGCTTCACTCGCTGCGCTTCGCCGCCCGACAACGTCGTGGCGCTTTGTCCGAGGT
Source organism: Gemmatimonadaceae bacterium (assembly GCA_036514115.1). Classification (GTDB taxonomy): domain Bacteria; phylum Gemmatimonadota; class Gemmatimonadetes; order Gemmatimonadales; family Gemmatimonadaceae; genus UBA4720. Next base: position 88 of record DATBXT010000225.1, on the reverse strand, counting down.
GGATGTAGCCGAGTCCAACGTCGGAGAGCGTTTGCAGCTTCTGATGAATGCGGGGCTGGTTCTGAAAGAAGTCGCATCCATCTTCGAC
>DATBXT010000224.1:0-6419 GCA_036514115.1 Gemmatimonadaceae bacterium | reverse complement strand
GTTGGGGAGTCGGTCGCGGCGGCGGAGCTTGCCGCGCGGTACTCGGCGGATAATCCCGGCTTCGTCTTCGCGACCGCGGGGATCCATCCCCACGACGCCGCGGGATTCGACGCCAGTAGCGATGTTCCGCGCCTCCGTGAGCTGCTGCGGGAATCCGCCGTTGCCGTCGGCGAATGCGGCCTCGACTACCACTACGATAATTCGCCCCGCGAATCTCAGCTGGCGGCGTTTAAGGCTCAGATCACCCTCGCGGCAGAAATACATAAGCCGCTTATTGTGCATACCCGCGATGCCGAGGATGACACCCTCGCCATGATCCGTGAAGCGCGTACGGCCGGGGTGGCTGGCGTGCTCCATTGTTACACAGGGTCGCACGCACTGGCGGAGCACGCACTGGATGCGGGCTGGTACATCTCGTTCAGCGGAATCATCACCTTCAAGAAATGGAGCGACGATGATCTGCTCCGCCTTGTACCGGAAGATCGGCTGCTCGTTGAATCTGACTCGCCCTACCTCGCCCCGGTGCCACATCGAGGAAAAAGAAATGAGCCGGCCTGGGTCGCTCACACCGTGGTCAAACTCGCGGCGGCGAGGGCGAGCACGCCGCACCAAATCGGCGCGATCACATCGGCCAATACCCAGCGCCTGTTCGGTCTGGCCTTTGAAGCCGCCTAGTGAGTAACATTCGCGATCACGACGTGACTCGCGTTCGCAGCGTACCCGAATGGAGCCTTTGAATGCCTCAGAAAAAGATCAGCACTGACAAAGCGCCGTCGGCAATTGGCCCATATTCACAGGGAATCGCTACGAACGGCTTCATCTTCACCGCGGGTCAGATACCGCTCGATCCTGTCGCCGGAAAACTCGTCGAGGGCGGTATCGTCGAACAGACCGACCGCGTGATGCAGAACCTGGAAGAGGTGCTGCGTGCTGCGGGCGCCACGTGGAACGACGTGGTGAAGACCACTGTGTATCTCCACGACCTCTCCCATTTCCCAACAGTGAACGAGGTTTACGGCAAATGGCTGGGCGATGCGCGGCCGGCGCGCTCCACAGTTCAGGTGACGGCGCTCCCGCGTGGAGCTCTCGTTGAGATCGACGCCATCGCCGTCGTCTCCAAGTAGCGGCGTCGGAGCCGAGTGACGACAAACAGGACGCGCGAAGAGCTTTTCAGGCTTACAGCGTTCGCGCGTTGCGCCGGTTGAGCGTCAAAAATGGGTCCGGGTGACCTATCCCGCGCGCTGGCCGCGCTTCCAATCAAGACAGATCCGCGTCTGCTGGTCGGCAGAGAGACCTTCGACGACGCTGGAGTCTTTCGCATCTCGGACGATGTTGCCCTCGTCCAGACGGTGGATTTCTTCGCGCCCATCGTCGACGATCCTTTCGACTTCGGGCAGATCGCCGCGACGAACGCGCTCTCTGACGTCTACGCGATGGGGGGACAGCCGCTCACAGCGCTCAACATTGTCGCATTCCCGACGAGCCAGTTGCCGCTGGAAGTCCTCGGCCAGATTCTGGCCGGTGGCCAGGAGAAGGTCCATGAGGCGGGAGCACTCATAGTTGGCGGCCACACCGTCATCGACACCGAGCTGAAATACGGGCTATCGGTGACGGGAAGGGCACATCCGAATTTCCTGCTGACAAATGCGGGCGCAAAGCCGGGCGATCATGTCGTTCTCACCAAGCCTATCGGCAACGGTATCCTTGCTACCGCCGGCAAGGCAGGGCAGCTCACTCCAGAAAGTGAGCGCGCGATGCTCGACGCCATGAAAACCCTCAACGGCAACGCGAGTAGGGCCGCCCTCGCGGTCGGTTCGCGGTGCGCTACTGATATCACAGGCTTCGGTCTCCTCGGCCATCTATCGCATATCGCGCGAGCGAGCAGCGTCAGCATCAGGCTCGATCTGGCGTCCATCCCGATCTTCGCCGGTGTTCGCGACGCTGCGCGCGCAGGCTTTGGCACCGACGGTGCCAAGAGAAACGCGCAATACCTGAGCGAATTAGTGCGCTGGACCGCTGGTACCGAGGAAGATCGGGCGATCCTCAACGATCCGCAGACATCCGGCGGGCTGGCCGTTTGCGTAAAAGCTGACCACGCGGCCAACTATCTTTCGCGGGTAGAAGGGTCTGTAGTCATCGGCGAGGTCATCGACCGGGGAGAAGTTGCGATCGAAGTCCAATAACGGTATGTGGGGGTGGATGGAGCCTGGTGGCTTCCGTGATCTTCAAAATCACTGTGACCTTACGACGTAAGGCCGGGTGGGTTCGATTCCCACACTCTCCCGCCATCTCCCTGATTGTTGGTTTTGGGATTTTGCCGCTGACCGTCGCGCATACGGCCATCGCGCAGCAGCGGGACAGCGCGCGTGCGGGCATCGCCTCGCCGCAGCGCCAGGGCCAGACGCCTGCGGTGCCCGATACCACGCATCGGCCGCCGATGACGCCGCGCCGCTCGTTTCTCACATCGCTCCTGCTGCCCGGTTATGCGCAGACCGTTTTCGGCCGCGACAAGGCGGCCGCAATCTTCGCCGTCGTGGAGATCGGATCCATCGGTATGGCCCGCAAAGCGGCTCAGGATCTGGCGGAGGCCAAAGGCTTGCCAAGAGATAGCGTGGTCGAGACGTACAAGATCGATCCCGCGACGGGTCTCGCCGTGATCGATCCGAAGACCGGGCTCCCTGTGCCAGAGACCTACATCGCGAGCCGTTACACCGATGACCGAATCAACGCTCGCAGAACCCACTATGAAGACTGGATCACGATGATCGTGTTCAATCATCTCTTTTCTGGTGCTGATGCGTACGTCGCTGCCAATCTCTGGGACTTCAAAGCGAACGTTGGTGCCACTGCGACGGCGCACTCGGCCATTCTCTATGCTTCGGTGCGGTTCCGTTGAGTAACTCGGCGCCCATCGGCGTCTTCGATTCGGGAATGGGCGGCTTGACCGTAGTGCGTGAAATGATCACTCAGCTGCCGAACGAAAGCATCATTTACTTCGGTGACACTGCGCGAGTCCCTTACGGCCCCAAGAGTCCCGACACGGTGCTCCGATACAGTCGCGAGATCACCTCGTATCTTCGCGATGAAGGTGTCAAAGCCATGGTCGTCGCGTGCAACACGGCCACAGCACACGCGCTACCAGCGCTACGACGCGAGTTTGATTTCCCAATTGTCGGCGTAATCCAGCCGGGCGCCCGCGCGGCTGCATCGGCGACCCGGACCAAGCGGGTCGGCGTCATTGGGACTGCGGGAACCATCAAGTCACGCGCCTACGAGAAGGAGATCGTTAAACTGGTGCCGGACGTCGCGCTCACCGTTCAGGCGTGCGCTCTCTTCGTTCCCCTGGTGGAAGAGGGTTGGGTCGATACGGAGCCAACGCGCGCAATTGCGCGGAATTATCTGGCGCCCTTCGTCACCGCTGAAGTCGATACCCTGGTCCTTGGCTGTACTCACTACCCGCTGATGAAGACTGTCATCGGCAACGTCGTCGGTCGCGAAGTTCGCCTGATCGACAGCGCCCATGAGACGGCGCGTGAGGCGGCGGCGGTTCTGCGAGCGAACTCCCTCGAGAACGAAACCCCCAACGAGGCGCGCTATCGCTTCATCGCCTCCGATGCACCCGATACGTTCCTCAGCCTCGGGCAGCGCTTTCTTGGATCAGCGATTGATAGAGTTGAGACACGCACCCTGGGTTGAGCCGTCCCATTGTCGCAGCTCCACTGCTTCGTCGGTGAGTCGGAGAAACGTGGGAGCATCGAGCCACGATCCAGCGTTGGCGAAAACACCGCCGTGCGGCATCTGCTCGAGCGCGGGTACGTGGGAATGGCCGTACACCAGAAGATCCAGATTACGATCCTTCTCGAGCTGAACCTGAGCATACGCGCGAAGCCCGCGACCCTCGTCTCGCGCACGGTACGTCCTGCTGGCGTTGGAGCTGCCGTGGGCAAGTCGGCTGGCCAGGTCGGGGTGGATCATGCGAAACGCTTTAATGGCCATGGGACTACGCATGATCGGGCGAATCATTCGGTATCCGCGATCTTCGCGATCGCGGAGCCCGTCGCCATGCTCAATGCGCACGTTCCAGCCCGCGAGGTTGCCAGTCCACGGGCCTACGATGTAGTCCACGCCGACATCCTCACGGAGCATCTCACCGCCCCAGCAATCATGGTTGCCCGCGACCCAGAGAATATCGACGCCCGCGTCTTTGAGCTCAGCCAACGCCGCCAACGCGCGAAAGCTCCGACGGGGAATCACGGTCTTCCACTCGAACCAGAAGTCGAAAAGGTCGCCGTTGATGATGAGGGAGCTTGCCTCGCCGGCCAACCCTCGAAGGAAAGTCACGAACGAACGCTCGATCTGCGGGCTCGCCACACCGAGATGCGCGTCGGAAACGATGTAGCAGGGGGGTTTCAGCACGGCTCAAGTTAGCGTGACGGCGCAGGCTTTACAAAACATCGCGTCGTCACGCATTTTGCCATTCGTCCCCACATGACATCTGACAACAAACGCGGAACCGCTCACACCGTCGAGTTCCGGGTCCGTTATGCTGAAACGGATCAAATGCAGGTGGTCTATCACTCGAACTATCTGATCTGGTGTGAGATTGGCCGGACGGAATTCATTCGCGCCGAGGGCACCCCTTACTCGGAGCTCGAGAAGCAGAACGTTACGCTGGCCGTCGTCGAGGCGAGCCTTCGCTTTCACGCAGCCGCGCGCTACGACAATCTCATCCGGGTGACAACGACGATCAGCGACGTGCGTTCGCGGACGATCACCTTCAATTACGTGATCTCCAACGCGGAGACAGGCGAGCGATTCGTGACTGCAATGACCAAGCTCGCGTCGCTCACTCGCGACTCCAGGCTCACCGCACTTCCTGACCAACTTCGAAAGGTTCTCGAGAATGCTGTCTCATAGAGGTCGCGCTGTCTTTGTTCTGCTGGCGAGCGTGAGTGTCTCATCCAGGGCGCAAAACTCACCGCCAGCGCCGACACCTGCTGATATCACGCGGTACGCTCAGCTCCTTTCGATGACGGACACACGTCAGCTTGATACTCAACTGATCGACCGTGCTCTGGCTAGTCGTTGGCCATCACTCCGCTCGGCAGCTGCGCTGGCGATTGGCCAGATCGGGGCTGAGCGTGGCAGGATCGGCGTGCAGCGGTTGCTAACGCTTCTGACCGACAAGGATGCGACGGTTGCTGCCAACGCTGCTTACGCCCTCGGCCTGTTACGCGACTCCGCTTCGATCGCGTCATTGAATGCTGCGCTGTCGTCGAAGCGCGAAGTAGCGCGCGAAGCGGCCTGGGCGATGGGTGAGATCGGCGCGCCCGCGCGGAACGCGATCACCGCCGCGTTGAAAACCAGCCATGAATCGGACATCACCGTTCAACTCCTGCTCGCCGCGGCCAAGCTTCGTCCCATTCCCGTAACCGAGTTGCGCGCCTTTCTCCATAGCGGGTCGCCGCCAGTGGTTTGGGCTGCGTCTTATGCAATCTCCCGGACGCGATCGGCGGCAGGCGTACGTGACCTGATCGAGCTCGAAAAAGCCCGCTCGGTAAGGACCGGTGTGGCCGCCGCGTATCTGGTTGCGGACACCGCTCCCTACAACGACCCGCGAACCGCTCCCGCCAGAACCCGTGCGGAGATCGCCCGAGGTCTCGCGAAATCCGCCGCCGGCGACTCATTGGGACCAACAGCGTTTGCGGTCCTCACCAGACTTAGCGATGACCAGGATGCTCACGTACGAGTCAACGCACTCCGGTCGCTCGGCACTTACGGACCACTAGCCAAAACCGCCCTGGTTAAGGCGACTCGCGATCGGGATGCGAACGTGAGAATCGCCGCCGCACAAAGCTTCGCAACCGTTTTCACCAAGGGTTCCAACGACGTTGCAACGCTGCTGGCCGCCGATACGTCTCTCATGTATCGCACGTCGCTACTCGCAGCGGCTGCGCGTGCAGGGCTGCGTCCGCCGGAGCTGACTCAATGGACGTCGAGTCGCGATTGGCGGTTGCGCGCCGCTGTCGCTGGCGCGGAGGGTGATACTCTTGACCGATCGTTCGCCATCGCTCGAGCGCGACCGCTGACCCGCGATCCGGACCCACGCGTCAGGGAAGCGGCCTATGGCGCTCTCGTCCCGCCTGCGTCGATGCCGCTCGAGGACAGCGTTCACGCTCTGCTGATAAGCGGTCTGCGCGACCCCGACTTCTATGTTCGCGCGACGATCATTGGCGCTCTCGCCGATCGTGCATCTGCCAGCGATCTACCCGCTGTGATCGCGAGCTACAGACTCGCGGCGCGCGATTCCGCCAACGACGCGCGTCTCGCCGCGCTGCAGTACGTCGCCGCGGTGTTCAAGAAGGACAGCGCATCGCTTGGTCAGGCCGCGCGCGCGGAGCTGTCCGAACTTCCGGTTC
>DATBXT010000223.1:0-3685 GCA_036514115.1 Gemmatimonadaceae bacterium | reverse complement strand
GCAATGGTTGCCAGGCGTGCTTCGAGAATCAGTCCCAGCAGATGGTTTGGATTTTCACGCAGTATGGAGTCGGCCTGCGCTTTCGCCAGCGGCAACGCGCCGACAACCTCTCCAATGCGTCCCATATCGTAACGCTGGTCGGCGTTCATAGGCGAGAGCATCTGATAAGCGGTCAGCGCCATCGGTGCAAAAAATTGTACGCTATCGATCTTTCCCTGACTGGCGAGCAGCATGATTCGATTGTACAAACGATCGGCGCGCTCCTGAGGTGACAGACTCGAAATATCCGGAGCACGTACTCCCTCCGCTCCGGTCTCGTTGTCGGTGACCGCACCGCGATCGTCAAGTCCGGCCTGTGGAAGCGCGTTCTGGGAGCCATCCACAGTGCTGCTCGGACGCGCATTGAAGCCGCGACCAGCGGCCATTGCGAAGAGAGCGAGGAAGGCGAGTGCTGCGACGATCCAGGGGAGCGCGTTGGTTTTGGACACGGGCTCAACGGCTGCGGTGGCGCCTACACCCGTACCACATCGGTGACAGAATTTCGCGCCGGGACTCAGCTCGGTTTTGCAGCTGGCGCAAAGGGCGCCGGCGAGCGGAGCGCCGCACTCGGAGCAAAACCTGCCGGCGCTCGCGGTGCCGCACGAGGGACAAGTTGTAGTGCTGGTAGACGGGGAGGGCATGCGGGGAACTTAGTTATGTGCCCGCGGCTACGCATCGGCGCGAAACTGCCACGTATGACTACCGGCTCGAGGCCTGGGCGTGCCGGCGGTCGGCCGGTAGTCGTAGGTGGCCTTTTTAAACCGGGAAGAGCATCTCCCTGTACTTCGGCAGCGGCCAGCAGTCGTCGCTCACGGAGAGCTCGAGGGCATCGCATACCTTTCGCACCTCGGCCATGGTGTCCGCGCCTTCGCTGGTGAGCATCTCGGCTTGGCCAGACGGGTCGTCGTGCTTTGCCTCGACGCGCGCAATGACGTCGCTCAGATCTTCGCGATACTCCTGGAGCTCCTGCACCAGCTCGCCGACCTGATTCGCGGTGGTCACCTGCGGAATGACGGCGATCCCGGCGGTTTTGGCCTGCGAGGCGGCATCCGCAAGCTGGCCGAGATAACTGTAGGCTGCGGGAATGACGAGGGTGTCCACCATTTCGCGCAACGTGTACAGCTCGATGAGCATGTCCTTCACATACCGCTCGACGCGAACGTGATAGCGCGACTCGAGCTCCTCTTTGGTCAGAACTCCGAGCTTGGTGAGAACCGAACGTGACTGCTTGGAGATCATCTGCTTCAATGCCTCCGGGGTGCGACGCAGGTTTGGCAGTCCGCGTTTCTCGGCTTCCTTCACCCACTCTTCGGAGTAGTTGTTTCCCTCGAAGCGGATGGCGGCCGTGTCCTTGAAGACATCGCGCACGACCTTGAGCACCGCATCGTCGACCGACTTGGTCTTCTTGAGTGTTTCGCGCAGTGTCTCGGTGATCTCACCAATGGCGTCGGCAACGGCGGTGTTGAGGAGCGCGACCGGGAAGGCGATCGAAGCAGATGAGCCGACGGCGCGGAACTCGAACTTCTGGCCGGTAAATGCAAACGGCGATGTGCGGTTGCGGTCGGTATTATCGCGGCGAACCTCGGGAAGCTTTTCGACGCCGAGCTTGATCATCTGCTCTTTCGCGGTAGCGGAGCCTTTGCCGGCGGCGATCTCCTCGATCACCCTCGTAAGCATGTCGCCCATGAAGACCGAAATGATTGCCGGGGGCGCTTCGTTGGCACCGAGCCGGTGCTCGTTGCCGGACGTACCGATGCCGGCGCGAAGCAGGCCAGAATGCTTGTGTACTCCTTTCAGCACCGCGGCGAGGAAAATCAGGAATCGAATGTTGTGGTGCGGAGTCTTGCCGGGCTTGAGAAGGTTCACGCCGTCGATATCCGACGAGTCTGCGATCACCGACATCGACCAGTTGCAGTGCTTGCCCGAACCGTTGATCCCCGCGAACGGCTTTTCGTGAAGCAGTGCCTGCAGCCCATGACGTAAAGCGACGCGACGCAGGGTTGCCATCACCAGCTGGTTATGATCGACGGCCAGATCGGTTTCCTCGAAGTACGGAGCCATCTCGAACTGGCACGGCGCGACTTCATTGTGGCGCGTGGTTATCGGGACGCCGAGCTTGTACAGCTCGAACTCAGCTTCGGAGATACAGCCCTGAATTCTCTCGGGTATGCCGCCAAAGTAGTGATCCTCGAGCTGCTGTCCGCGCGGCGGAGGAGCGCCAATGAGGGTGCGTCCGCCCATGACCAGGTCGGGCCGCATCCCGAAATGCGCGCGATCGATGAGGAAATATTCCTGTTCGGGTCCGAGCGTGGTGAATACCCGCTGCACTCCCTTATCTCCAAGGAGATCGAGAAGCGCTATGGCCCTCTGGGAAAGAACGTCGGAGCTGCGAAGGAGCGGTGTCATCTCGTCGAGCGCTTCGCCGTTATAGCCGATGAACACGGACGGAATGCACAAAGTTCGTGCACCGGTTGATTCCACGATGAACACCGGGCTCGCCGGATTCCACGCGGTGTAGCCACGCGCTTCCCAGGTGGCGCGAAGTCCGCCCGACGGGAAACTCGATGCATCCGGCTCGCTCTGAATCAGCTGATCCCCAGTGAACGACTCCATCGGCTGACGATCGTCGTCGAACGCGAAAAACGCGTCGTGCTTCTCGGCGGTCAGCCCGGTCTGCGGTTGAAACCAGTGCGTGAAGTGGGTGACGCCGCGCGAAATCGCCCATTCCTTGATCACTTGCGCGACGACAGGCGCAACGGCGAGATCGAGCTTCTTGCCGTGTCGAATGGATGCGGCGAGACTCGCAAAGACTTCCCGCGGGAGTTTATCGCGGAGCTGCCTGACACCGAGGGTATTGATTCCGAAGTACTGGGAGGTCGGCCCAGGTATCCCGTCCTCGCTGAAGCCGGGGGCGATGCGTGGCTCGCGAGTAGTGATGTCTGACAGCAGAGCTTTGCGGGGGGTGATTGCAGCGGCGGTCATGAGTGGCTCAAATGGGGTTATGGATCTGAAAAGTGCAAAACCTACGTGATTGCGCGTTCATATTGGCGATTTCACCTCGAAAATGCAAGGAATTGGCCGCCGTGCGTGCAAGATTTGCAAAAATCTAACAACGGGGATAGGTTGTGGCCATGCCTCGACATCGCTCCAGCGTACTAGACACCTCAGGCGCCAGCGCCAAAGACATTCTCGATCTCGCCGCTGCCAACAACGTTCGCTTTCTCAGACTGCCATTCACGGACATACTCGGCATCAACAAGAACGTCGAGATCCCGGCTTCGCAATTCGAGAAGGCGCTGGCGGGAGACATCATGTTCGACGGGTCCTCGATCGAAGGGTTCGTCCGCATCGAAGAATCGGACATGCTGCTGGCACCGGATCTCGCCACCTTCCAGATCTTTCCGTGGGGTGACGAGAAGAGCCGCGTGGCGCGAGTGATCTGTGACATCAACACCACGGATGGTAAGCCATTCGCCGGAGATCCGCGCGGCGTCCTGAAGAAGATGCTGGCGCGCGCGGCGAAGCTCGGCTTCACGATGAACGCGGGCATGGAAGCCGAATTCTTCATGTTCAAGCCGCGGCCCGACGAGGCGCCCTCGACCATCACACATGATGTCGGGTCGTACTTCGATCTCGCGCCGGCCGA
>DATBXT010000222.1:0-9197 GCA_036514115.1 Gemmatimonadaceae bacterium | reverse complement strand
TCCAGATTGCAAGAAATGCCAGGGTGCCTACCAGCCCCGTCGTCGCCAGGATTTCGAGAAACTGGTTGTGCGTGCGGTCGAAGATAGACGTTCCGAGCCGTTCCATCTGTGGGTCGAAGTGGGCGCTCCACGCAAGGTTGTGGTTGTCCAATCCAAAGCCTAGCAGCGGGCGCTCGCGGAACCCTGCAAAGGCTGCGCGCCACTGCATGAGCCGCGATTCGTCGGCGCCAGCGAGATCGGTCATCGCCAATCGCTGAAGCACGGTCGGAAGGCCGCGCATGATGGGGTTCGTCGGGTAAGCGCGGATACCCAGCGCCGTACCGAACACGCACGACGCCAAGCCCGCCGCAATCGACGGCACGATCCATTTCTTGCGCGACCTGGTGTTGACGACGCTGAAGATGGCCGCCCCCACCACTGCTCCCAGCACCAATCCGCCGAGGCTGCTGCGGTTCTCCGCATAAATCAGCGCCACCACGTTGACGCCAGCTGCAGCGACATACGGAACGCGAAGGCGCGCGTTCGTCGAGGTCAGATACGCCGCGAGCGCGACACTCAACAACATGTACGCCGCGAGAAGGCCGGGATTGCCGAGCGTCGAAGAGCTAGGGGGAATGACGGCGTCAGCGGAGGACGCCCATGCTGCGCCGGCGTGTTCAGTGATCGCGCGGATGCTGACGTACAGGCTTATCAGAAGTGCCGAGTTCAATACCCACGGCCAGTCTTCGTCACGAAGCGTTCTGAGCAGCAGAAAAAAGAGGGTCAGATGCAGCCACGACCATACGCCGCCCATCCGCTCGAAATCGCCGAAAAGGCTGTGCATGCGAGCAGGTGAAAAGATCGCCGAGATCCCGGCGGCACATAGAAAGGCCACCAATGCCCAGAGAATCGGCTCTCCCCGAAGATCCAGCCGCCTGCGTCCAAAGCTCAGTGCGACAACGAGCGTCGCCGCCGCAACCTCGATGATCGCGCGGAAATACAGGTTTCGTGGTACCACGTACGGGAAAAAGAATCCGTTCGCAAAAATCACCGGCACCAGCAGGGACGCGATCAGCAACACCATGATCGCAGTACGCCAGGATGGCTCGGGAAAAACCGCCTTCGATATTCGCACTACTCCCACCGCCCCTCGGGAGTGGGCGTAAGCTCGAAGCCCGAGATGGCGCCCGTCAGATCTTCGGTTCTTTTTTCGGCTGCCTGCATGTGCGGTGGTTTCTTTTGCGAGCGAGATGGGAGGAGGGCTGGAACATGTCTTGCCCCCGGTGGAATCTACCATTTCCTGCGACAAATGATTCGCAATTCGCTGATTTTTTGCCTCGCCGCGCTCTGGGCCTGCTCCGTCTCCGAGGATCAGGAGGTCCAGCTGGGTCGCCAGAACGCCGAGGAAATAAATGCGCAGCTCCCTATCGTCAACGATCCCGCCGTCAGCAGTTACATCCAGAACCTCGGCGAATCGATCGCGAGCAAGACCAGCAGGGCTGATCTCGACTGGCATTTCTATGTCGTGAATACCAGGCAGGTCAACGCTTTTGCGCTTCCCGGCGGCTATGTCTATGTCAACCGCGGACTCATTGAGAGCACCGATCGTCTGGACGAGCTCACCGGCACGCTGGGGCACGAGATCGGACACGTGGTGGAACGCCACTCCGTCAAGCAGATGGAGAAGGCTCAGAAGGCAAACGTCGGTGTGACCGTCGTCTGCACCCTTACGAGCATTTGTCATAGCGGACTGGCGCAGGCGGCGGTGCAGGTGGGCGGCTCCGCGCTCTTCGCGAGATACAGCCGGCACGACGAACTACAGGCGGATTCCGAGGCTGTCGTCAACGTGTCGAGGGCGGGCTACAGCCCTCAGGGCATTCCTGACCTTTTCCAGGTACTGATGAAAGAGCGCGAGTACCAACCGACCAAGGTTGAAGGATGGTTCGCTTCACATCCGCTCGAAGAAGCCCGCATCACCCAGGCAAACCAGTTGCTCGCCACATTGCCCGAAGCCCAGGGCAAGCGGTTCGTGACCGACTCTCCCGAATTTCACGCCTTCAAGGATCGGGTGGCGTCTCTGCCGCTCCCGCCACAGCGGCCGCAAAGGAGCGGGAGCGATTTACCGTGACACTACAAAGCCGCTATAGGTAGCTGAGCCACCAGTCCCGGCGACGCGCTTTGACGGCGGCGTACCACCGGCAGAGCGGATAGAGTAACAGTACGCCGAATATCCACAGGGCGTAGACGGCGCCGAGGCCAAAGCCCGTTCCCGCCGGAGGTGGCGGTGACACAGCCAAATTGCTGAAGAAGTATTCGGTCGGCTTCCCCGCTATAACGCTCGCCAGCAACGCGAGGCTGTGTGCGGCGATCCACTGCAGGATATAAAAGAAAAGAGGGACTCGGCCGAAGGTGATGAAGAATCGCGAAACAACGCCTGATCGCCTGCCGTCCGCCCATGCGAGAAAGAGAAGCGCCGGCCCGATTGTCATCAACAGAAACAGCAGTGACGGCGGATACTTCGATGTCGCGAGGAAGGAGAGCACCGTCTTTGTGACGGTGTCCCGCGGCGACCAGCGCGACGGATCGCCGTACACGTTCATAGCGCGCAGGACGATGAACGCGACCGTGAGCGCGGCGCCAAGTCTAAGCAGAATTCTGCGGCGTGACACCGCGTCCAGGCGGTAAACGGCGCCGAGTGAATAACCCGCCCCCATCACCCCGATCCACGGGATCAGGGGATACAGCACAAGGACGGGCGGACCATTTTGCCCGAACGGAAAGATGAGACCCGGGACGTGCAGTATATGCCATAGCGACGCCCAAAAGCCGGGTATGGTTGTGCCCGGCCCAGCCCACGACGTGACGTTCACTCCGTCGAATGCATTGTGAACGGCGATCATCCCTACGCCGAATGCGCCGACTGCCCAAAGTGGCAGATGTATCAGCGCGGCAAGCACGATCATGCTCCAGCCGATAGCCCAGATCACCTGGAGGAACGACGCCATTCCCAGAAAATCGAAGTTGAACATTATCACGACCCGCAGCACCACCAGCTCGAGGAAGATCAGCCACAGCCCGCGGCTGACAAGGAAACGGGACAGCTCACCCTTCGGCTTTCCGCGCATCTCCTGGAAGTAGGTCCCAGTGCCGGCAAGAAAAACGAACAGCGGCGCGCAGAAATGGGTGATCCATCGAGTGAAGAACAGGATTACCGTGGTCTTCTCGACATTTGTCGGGTCGAACGCTGCTGCCTGGAAATGCGCGAAATCGCGGGTATGATCGAGCATCATGATCACCATGATGATCCCGCGAAGGAGGTCTACGGAGTCGATCCTCACCTTCGGGACGGTACTCGACACCGCGACGGGCGAAACGAACGCGGGGGTGGCTGCAGTGGCTGTCATGGTCGCCTGGTCAAAGTGGAGGCAATTGTATACAAACCAATACTAGGCCGCCGGCCCCCTTCCCCGCCAGCCTCAGATTCGCGACCATAGGCGCCTGACCAACGCCGAGCCCCACTCGATGAGCCTGACCCGCATTGCCTCAATGTTGTTGCTCCTCACCTCGCCGGTAGCTGTGGACGCTCAGGCGCGATCTCTGGACTGGGATGCCCTGGCCCGTGAATCCCAGACGGTCCTGGCTGACTATCTCCGTGTCAACACCACCAATCCGCCGGGCAACGAGCTGCTTGGCGCGCGGTTTCTGAAGGCCCTGCTCGATCGCGAAGGCATCGAAGCCAGGATTTTCGATACTACCGAGATCGGCCCCAATCGCGCCAACCTCTACGCCCGCCTTCGCGGCAACGGGCCCAAGAAGGCAATCGCCCTCGTCCACCACATTGACGTGGTCCCGGTGAACCCGGCGTCCTGGTCCGTCGACGCATTTTCCGGAGTGACGAAAGACGGCTACATCTGGGGCCGCGGCGCCATCGACATGAAGAGCAGCGGGATCGCCCAGCTCATGGCGATGATCGCGCTCAAGAGGTCGGGGGTGCCGCTCACCAGGGACATCGTGTTTATCGGTAACGCCGACGAAGAGCTCGGATCAACAGGCGCGATAATCTTCGTCCAGAAACATCCCGACCTGCTGCGGGACGTGGAATACCTGATCACCGAAGGCGCCGACAACATTCTCGACTCCACGGGCAAGGTGATCTATTTCGGCGTCGGTGTCGCCGAGAAGCGGACGTTCTGGCAGCGTCTCACGGTCAACGGTGTTCCGTCACACGGATCGCGACCTACGAAGCAGAACCCCGTACCCAAGCTCGTCACGGCGCTCTACAAAATCTCACAGTATGAGTCGCCGCTCCACGTCACGCCGGGCGTCGAAAAATTCTTCCGAGACATTGCGAGGACTTATCCAGAGCCGCAGCGCGGATGGCTGTCGAACGTCCGGGCGGCGCTGGACAACGGGCGCGCCCGTGAGTGGATCCTCAGTGACGTCACCTGGAACGCGATTCTCAGAAACACGATCTCGCTCACCGGACTCACCGGCTCCAACAAGACCAATGTGATTCCGGCTGTCGCCACTGCGGAGATCGATGTCCGGCTTCTGCCGGATCAGGATACTACTGAATTCCTTCGCACCCTCGCGCAGATCGTGGGAGATACCGCCGTCCACTTCACCCACCTCGGCAACACCAAGCCGCCGCTGGAGAGCCCCATCGATACAGATCTGTTTCGAGCCATCGAGAGAGCGGCGCACGATCGCGAGCCTGCAGCCTTCGTGACGACGCCGATGGAGACTGCGGCGACCGACAGACCCACGTATCGGAAACTGGGAATTACAACCTATGGATTCAGTCCGTTCAAAATTCCGCGCACTGAAATTCAGCGGGGAATGCACGGCAACGACGAGCGCTTGTCAGTGGACAACGTCGGTTACGGCGTGCGCTTCTTTTACGATATACTGCGGTACGCGCAGTAGTGTGACTGTGTTCGCGTCAGCCCTTGTGGCGGAACGTGATGCGGCCTCTCGTCAGGTCGTACGGCGAAACCTCGAGAGTCACGCGATCGCCGGCTAGAACGCGAATGCGAAATCTCCGCATCTTCCCCGCGATCGTTGCGTGGACATCGTGTCCGTTGTTCACCTGCACGCGGAACGTCGCGTCCGGCAGCACTTCGGTTACAGTCCCTTCCAGCTCGATCGCTTCTTCTTTGGCCATACGCCTCCGTCGGGGTTAGTCCAGCAGCAACAACTTATCGTGAGCTTCGCACTTCCATTCCAGCAGCGCAAGAAAAAACGGGGCCGGTCTGGTGTTGTCCAGACCGGCCCCGTTTCCTATGAAGCGTCCAGCAAGTTACTGCTTACGCGCCGATCTTGGTTACGTTCTCGGCGGCTGGACCCTTCTGGCCCTGCACGACGTCGAACTCAACGCGCTCGCCCTCGGCCAAAGACTTGAAGCCTTTGCCCTGAATGGCTGAGTGATGAACGAAGCAATCCTTCTGTCCGTTCTCGGGCGTGATGAAACCAAAACCCTTCGCATCGTTGAACCACTTCACTTTTCCGATGGTACGCATTCTCGGTACTTCCTCTGCAATTGGTCGGAAGTGCCGTGTTGCGGTACCAATCCGACTACTGTTTGTTCGCGATCGAGATGATCGCATGTTCGCCAGAAAATCAAAAGGACCTGGCAACACCCCAGGTCCCCTGTGTCGCAATCTGGCATGGACTCGCGCTGTGCGAGTTAGAGGAATAACCTAACCAATAAAGGCCTTGCGGTCAATCAATTTAGGCCACTTCCAACCGGTTTTCTGCCGGTATCGTGTAGTCGCCCACCGCATTCGCGTAAGCATCGATGATACCCGGCGGCGCCGGCACTTTGGCGCCCGCCAGCATTGATTTCATCATAAGCGCGTTCGCCACGGCCTTTCCCTTGTAGTGGTTGTTGGTAACCACGTAAACCTCACGGCTTTCGGGACTTGCGGCGATCTCCCTCGCGCGCTCGGCCCAGGGTTCCAGCTCGGTCGCCTGGTACAGGTAGTCGTAACGCTGCTCCACCGTCGCCTTCTCACGAAACCAGTCCTTGTAGTTCCGACCGTGCACTCGAACGTATCCGACGCTCGATGTCACGTGCGTCGACGGACCGATCGATTTGTGGTACATCGGCTGGTCAATATTCACGAAGCCGACACCCTCGTCCCTGAGTGATTCGAGGAATTCGGGCGCAAGCCACGAGGTGTGCCGAACCTCGACGACCAGCGGATACATGTGGAATGTGCGCACGACGTCGCCCAGCCATTCGCGGGTTTCGTCACTTCGTTTGAAGCTCCACGGAAACTGTAACAGGACCGCTCCGAGCTTCCCGGCATCCATCATCACGTCGAACCCTTGCCGGACCTGGTCGACTTCGCCACGCGTCCACGCCTTGTCCCTCTCGTGGGTAAAACGTTTCCAGAGCTTAGCAGTGAAACGGAAATCGCGATGGTCCTTCACCCTGTTCACCCACGAGGTCGTCGTTCGCGGCAGTGGGGCTCCGTAAAAAGTTGAGTTGATCTCCACGGTGTCGAAGAAATCGGCGATGTAGCGGAGCGGATCGAACCCCTTGGGTTTTGCGGAAGGATAGACGATTCCCTCCCAGTCCTTATACAGCCAGCCGGCGGGCCCCAGACGCACCACCGCTTCGCCCTTCGAAGGCTTAGGAGATTGGTTCGCAGGTGATTTCCGGGAGGCGGATTGTTTCGCTCGCATGTCGATCAGGGATGCTTGTTCAATGCCATGCGACGCTATGCCGGCAAGACTGATGTCTGATCACTGGTAGCCGCGAGGCCGTGGCTTGAGCATTTTCTTCGGGCTCATGTCGTACGATTTTTACACCGCCGACGTATTCACCGATCACCTTCACGGTGGAAATCCGCTTGCCGTAGTTCCGAAGGCGGATGGCCTCTCCGACGAGCAAATGCAGGCCATCACTCGCGAGTTCAACTACTCCGAGACGGTTTTCGTTTTCCCGCCTGTGGACAGCAGCAACACCCGGCGCGTACGCATCTTCACCCCAGGCGCAGAGCTGCCCTTCGCCGGCCATCCCACCGTCGGATGCGCATTCGTACTGGCATCGATAGGCGAGATCCCGCTCAACGGCGAGGAAACGCGGATAGTTCTCGAGGAGGGTGTCGGGCCCGTGCCAGTTTCAATCCGGTCACAAGGAGGCAAACCCGTCTTCGCCCAACTCACCTCCGCGAAGCTTCCCGAAATCAAGGATCCGCCACCGCCGCCGGAGATTCTTTGCGAGATTCTTTCGCTCGAGCCCAGCCATATCGTCGCTGACGACATGATCGAGCCTGAAGCAGTTTCGTGCGGGGTTCCCTACCTCTTCATCCCGATCAAAAAGCCGGAGATGCTCTCCTGGGCACGAGTCGACATCCCGAAGTGGGAGCAGTCGCTGCGTGGATATTGGGCGCCGGAGATGTTCGTCTTCAGCACCGAGGATTGGAGCAACATTTTCGAGGGCGGCCACATTCGCGCTCGCATGTTCGCTCCGGGGCTGGGAATCGGCGAAGATCCCGCAACGGGGAGCGCGTGCGCCGCCCTCGCGGGATTTCTTGCACTGCGTGCAGACACCCGCGACGGGACGCTTCGCTGGATCGTGGATCAGGGGGTCGAGATGGGGCGGCCGAGCAGACTGGAGCTCGAGGTCGATGTCAAACGCGGACAGCTCGCCGCGATTAGAGTCGGTGGCTGCTCGGTACTGGTGAGCTCCGGTAAACTTTACATAGACGGCGAAGCGTAGCCGGCCGGGCGCGCGGCGGTGGCGCCGCGCTATTCGAGGTTAGTCGCGCTATTCGAGGTAGTGGTAAAGCCCGAACAACGCCATTCCCGCTCCTGCGATGATGATGATCGTTCCGGGCGTGTCCTTGATCAGCGCCCCGGCGATCATCGCCCCCACTCCTACTGCCATGAGCGCAACGTCCTGGCCCTGGTGGCGCGCGATAAGCGGCGCTGTGACTTTGGTGGTGGCGTCGACCTTCGCTTCATTGACTCGAAATCCAAGCGCTGCGGCGCTCAGAGTCGGGCCGCTCCTCGAACTGATGGCCTGCTGCGCGTTCGCTGCAGCGGAAAGTAAAGCAAGAGCACATATGCTTGCCAGGAAGCGCATTTGTTTCTCCGTATGGGCAGGGATAGTTAACCAGCAAGACACTCGAGAGTCTCGATGCCCGCTTGGTGCGAGCGGCGTGAGCGGCAATAAACGTGCACGACACGCTTTCGAAGCGTGGCGTTACGTCAGCTCGTCGCCGGCTGCACCTCGAATGCGAACACGCCGGTGAGAACGCGCCCTGCGTGCTTCACCTGTACCCACATGTGGTACTTGCCCGCCCGCGGAAATGCGTAGGGGAACGTCACCACGCCGTTCTCGGGAATGTCCACCGAAGTATTCATTGCCTCGCTGGCGTTGATGCGCTGACCCAGTTTTCCTGCGATCGTGTCGCCAGGCTGGCGCATCGTAAATGCCATCTGCGACGCCATGGATACGGTACCGCCAGGATGCAGATGCACAAACACGGATCCGTCGTCGCGCGTCACAGCAGCGTGCCCCGCCATTCCGATGTAAGGCTCGAGCGCGACAGCCTTCCCATCTTTACCGACGATGGCAAATCGAAGGACAGCGGGTTTGCCAGCGACAAATTGTCCACGGGCACCGTCGAGTATCATCGTCGAGCCGTCCTCGAGCACAGATCGATCTGCGCTGGCAGGACCTTCGATGAATCGTGCTGCATCGTCTGAATCCGTCGCAGTGGCGGCGGCTGTCTGAGCGCCAAGCTCCACCTTCGCCGACACCGTTTGCACGAAGCCGCTCTCGTGAACGATGTCGCCGTACACCCTGTAGGTTCCCGCCGGCAACAGGGGCAACGCCGAAACGAAACGCACGGAATCGGATGTCGAGGGATGCAGATGCGCGAACGCCTGCAGATCCGGCTCGCGAAGCATGAAGACGTGAATGAGCTTGCCGTGATCCGGGATCAACGGGCTCCACCGGCTCACATTGCGGGTTCGCAGCCAGCTGGTGTCGTTTCGGTGCACCCACACCGAATCAGAGATCATCAGAGTAAGTGAGGGCCGCGAACTGCTCGATTCGATCCTGGCCGTCGCACTCAACGGCTTGTAGATGCTGCTTCGGAAATTTCGGTCCTCGGCGTTCCACCATCTGGAGCCTCCGAACAGAGCGAGCGCGACGATTGCCGTGCAGACGGCCATCGCCGTCCGGGCCTTCCACCGTTGCC
>DATBXT010000221.1:0-6412 GCA_036514115.1 Gemmatimonadaceae bacterium | reverse complement strand
AACCCCGCGCATCCGCTACACGCTCTCCGGGATAGCGCGCGAGTCGCCGACCGAGGTTCCCGCCGAGGCCAGGGACGAATTGCGCAATGACTCGGTGCGCCAGGTAATTCGCATCGACGACATCCGCACCGATCCTGATCGCGTCAGTCTGCCGCCGCAGCTTGGATGGGGCGAAGGGCAGCTGCCGACGGCGAGCTGCCTGGCTGTGCCTGTGATCGCGCATAGTGGCGAGCTGCTCGCGACGCTGTTTCTCGGCCATCCGGAGCCAGGAATGTTCAACGAGCGCCACGAGCGCCTCGTGACGGGACTTGCGGGGTGGGCGGCGGTCGCGATGGACAACGCGCGCCTTTACGAGGCCGAGCAGCGCGCTCGTGGACAGGCCGAGCGCGCGAACCGCACCAAGGCGGAATTTCTTTCCAGCATGTCGCACGATCTGCGTGCGCCACTGAATGCCGTCGCGGGATACGCACAGCTCACGCTCGACGGTATTTACGGCCCGACCACGGAGAAGATGCGCGAGGGAATGCACCGCATTCTTCGCGCAGAGCAGCATCTGCTGGCAATCATAAGGGACATCCTCGATTTCGCGCGCATTGAAGCCGGGCACATCCGGCTCGACATGTCCGATGTTGCAGTGAATGAAGTGCTGGCGGGCGTGGGTGTGATGATCGAGCCACAGATGACGGCCAAGGGCCTCGAGTACGAGTGTCGGAAGGGTGAGACGGGAGTGGCTCTACATACCGATCGGGAGCGCGCGGTGCAGATCCTTCTCAACCTTCTCACCAACGCGCTCAAGTTCACCGACAAGGGCTCGGTGAAGGTCGACTGGGAAGCGGACGACAATCTCGTGTCTATCAACGTGCGCGACACCGGTCGTGGAATTCCCGACGATCGGGTGGCGCAGATCTTCGAGCCCTTCGTTCAGGTCGGTCGGGATCCCAGCGAAGCGCGCCAGGGCATTGGGCTCGGCCTGGCGATCAGCAGGCAACTGGCGCGCAACATGGGCGGGGATCTCAGAGCAGAGAGCGTGGAGGGAGAAGGTTCGGTTTTCACCGTCGAGCTGCCCCGTTCCGAGATCAAAACGACGAGCATGTAACCGGCGTGGGTAGCCTTCAGTCTCCCGCCTCCATCGGCATCTCCACTACGGCCCAGTACTTGTTCATCGCCGTCATCAAATCGCAGAATCCACTGAAGGTGACCGGCTTCAACAGATAACCGGCGACGTTCAGATTGTATGCGTCGAACCGATCCTGGTCATCGGTCGAAGTCGTGAGCACCACCACTGGTATCGATGCGAGATCCGGATCCCTGCGCAGCTCGCCGAGGAACTCGATGCCGTTCATCCGCGGGAGGCTGAGGTCGAGGAGTACCAGACGCCGATCCCGCGGAATCTCATCACCGCGAAGTTTTCTCAGTGCCTCGATTCCGTCGCCCGCGACGAACAATGGATTGGTGATGTGGTTTTTCGAGAAGGCGCGCTCGACGTTCATCACGTCCACGGCGTCGTCTTCGACGAGCAGGATGTTGAGCACCCGTGTCTCTGTGGTCCGGGTTTCCCTTATCCAGGGTTTGATGCTCGTCAGCCTTGCCGATTCACTAATCAGCTCCACAAGATCCTCCGTTGAACACGCTTATAACGTTTGCCCACACGGATCTACGTGCTACTGTTCTTTGGTACGACGAGGTCATGCGTTGTTCAGATTTTCACCCGGAAAAACGTGCGGCACCGCGCAAATGATCGAGACTGAAAACCTGCTCCTGATGCCTCACGCGCCGGATCATCTGCTAGCTCTCATCGAGCGGCCGGACGAATACGAAGAGCTCGCGGGATTCCCGGCGGCGGCGGGACTGCGCGACTTTTTTGTGTCCGACGAAGTGTCGCAGGCATTTCTCGACAGCATTCGCGCGCTCGATGATGCCGATCCCTGGCACCTCGGGTTTGCGGCGGTGCATCGCGACGAGCGGATCGTGGTGGGTAGTTGCGGGTTCAAGGGTCCGCCCGATGCGGACGGAATGGTGGAGATCGCCTACGGCGTGGTGCCCAAATTTCAGCGCCGCGGCTACGCTACTGAAATGGCAAAAGCGCTGGTTGACTACGCGCTTCAGGACGCGCGGGTGCGGCTTCTGCGAGCCCACACCCTGCGCGAACCGAATCCTTCCACCAAAGTCCTGAAGAAATGCGGCTTTGCCTTCAAAGGCGAAGTCGTAGAGCCCGACGACGGCCCGGTCTGGCGGTGGGAGCGGAACGGCGCGCTTGATTGAATTTTCGTCTCCACGGCAGATTGTGGAGAGGCGATAGAGCTTTCGTCCAATCGCTATCCTGCGCAGCACAGTAGATCCTTCCAGCTCGACACAGGGAGGATTTTGTGCGTAGATCGATCTTAACGGCCGTCGTTCTTGGGTGGATCTTGACGATGCCCGCGCCCGCCCAGACCCAGGCTCCGAACACGTCGGGCGGATCGCCAGTGCTCCGCGAAGCAGCAAAGTCAGGGACCCTCGCCGGACTTAAGTGGCCGCGATTTCCATATTATCGCAACGAGCTCACCGCGCTTTACTCCTCGCGCGACTGGCAGCCCGTCTGGACTTCGAATGGGCGACCGACCGCTGCGGCGCGCGGGGCAGTCGATGTTCTGCTCAGCGCTCAGGACCGCGGTCTCCACCCGGATGACTACGACGCCGGAAAACTCGACGAACAGTACAAGAAACTTTCGGCGGGGACGGCGACGGCTGGTGACATCGGCTGGTTCGATGCGGCCCTCTCGATCGGGCTGTTCCGCCACGTCTCGGACCTTCGCATCGGGCGAGTCAATCCGCGAAATCTCTCTGTTGGAATCAACACCGAGCCGAAGAAGCTCGACCTCGCGCGTGAAGTTTCCGGCGCCATCGCCAGCGGACGCATCGCCGATCTGGTTCGGCGCAGCGAACCCCCGTTCAGACAGTACACCGCTCTCAAAGCCGCGTACACGCGTTATCGCACGCTCGCCGGAGACAGCGCACTGCCGACGGTCACTATCTCGCGCACCGTGCGTCCAGGTGAATCGTTCGATCAAACGACGCAGCTGCGGCGCCGGCTCGCTGCGTTCGGTGATCTACCAGCCGCGTCGGCTCGCACTGCCGGCTCTACCTACGATCGAGTGACCGCGGCCGCCGTAGCTCACTTTCAGTACCGCCACGGACTTACTGCGGACAGCACGCTCGGCAAGGGAACAGTGGCTGCAATCAACGTCTCACCGGCGACTCGGCTCCGTCAGCTCGAGCTTGCCCTGGAGAGAATTCGCTGGCTGCCGGATCTCTCGGGTGGACCGTTCGTCGTAGCCAACGTTCCGTCCTTTGAGCTTTATGCATTCGACTCGATTGGCGGGCCGGGCAAGCCAACCGTCCAGATGAACATCGTCGTCGGTAAGGCGAACGTCGGACGAAGGACGCCGTTGTTTGAGGACCATATGGACTACATCATCTTTCGTCCGTACTGGGTAATACCTCCCGGCATCCTCGCCAACGAGACGCTGCCGGCGGTGCGCCGCGGCGGTAGCGGTTACCTCGAGCGCAACAACATGGAGCTCTATTCAGGCGACGGAAATTCGCCTTCGACGGGGCTGGCAACGACATCGAGCAACCTGGCGCGGGCAGGCAGCGGAGTCGGCATCCGGCAGAAACCTGGACCGCGCAATGCACTCGGTCTGGCGAAATTCATCTTCCCGAACGATCACAACGTTTACTTCCATGGCACGCCGGCTCAGGACCTGTTCTCGCGCAGCCGCCGTGATTTCAGTCACGGATGTGTTCGCCTCGAGGATCCCGCCGAGTTCGCGACGTGGGTGCTGCACGATTCGAAATCCTGGTCGCGAAAACAGGTCGAGGAAGCGATGAACGGAGAACCGTCGCGAAAGGTCAATTTGCCGAGTCCGCTGCCCGTCGTGATCTACTACACGACCGCCGTGGTTCGACCTGACGGATCGGTCGGCTTTTTTGACGACGTCTATGGGCATGACGCGGCACTGCAGCGGGCGCTGGAGAAGGGTTACCCGTACAAGCCATAAGAAAAAGGCCGTCTCCATCCTTTCACGGAGACGGCCCTCCAACGACTCGCAGTTCTACTTCCGAACGGCGATGACCTCGAGGTACTCAGCGTCCACTTCGGTGTTCTGAACGCCGGGCTTCTGATGAGTCGCCCAGTGCGCAACCAGATCCGCCGCAAACCGCGCCTGAAGATTTTTGTCGAGTGCTTCAAACGCGCGCACCGTAGGACCGTACGCCGAACGAAAGAGATCCGCGGTCCCGGCGGGCGGATATGCATAGCGGAAGGTCAGCGTCCGCAACGCCGTCGTTACGTCCCAGTCGTTCTCGTTGAAACGCTCGCGAACCACAGCCTCGTCGCCCCACAGCAGCGGGCTCGATACGCCGGCCGGTGGGGGCACGAACGCAATGTGCTTCCACAACATCTGGCCGACGAAACCTGTCGGAGTCCAGTTGGCCAACGCCACGCGTCCACCGGGCCGCGTCACACGCGCGAGCTCCCGCATCACACGATCCGCACGTGCGGCGAACATG
Source organism: Gemmatimonadaceae bacterium (assembly GCA_036514115.1). GTDB lineage: Bacteria > Gemmatimonadota > Gemmatimonadetes > Gemmatimonadales > Gemmatimonadaceae > UBA4720. Next base: position 1,861 of record DATBXT010000221.1, on the reverse strand, counting down.
ACGCCGAACATCGACATCACGACGTCGAACTCACCGTCGCCGTATGGCAGCTCTTCGACCGTGCCCTCGTCGAGTCTCATGATCAATCGCTCGCGCGCTGCCCACATCGCGGCGTCATCGAGCAACGACGAGACGAGATCGAACCCGGTGACGTGCGCGCCGGTGCGCGCTGCGGGGATCGTGAGATTCCCGGAGCCGCACGCCGCGTCGAGGACGTTGAGATCCGGCGTCAGTCCGAGGCGCCTCACGAACTCCAGGGCCTCGAGTCTGAACCCGTTCGCGATGCGATCGTAGTTGCCCGCGCTCCAGATGTATCGACTGCGTTCGGTCAGCAGATCGATCGATGCGGCCTGCTCACGCAATATTGTTCCACGAGCCCCAACGTCGCTGGAAAGCGCCTTTTCGAGGGTCGTAAACTCGGTGCCCATTTTGAACCTCCATCCGTTTCTAGGAAAATGCTGGGCGAGGTCGCAGATTAGTGCACCTGCACGGGCACATGAATGACAGAACGTCCGCTTCCATTGACATACAGTTCGACTGACCAGCTCGGCTTGCGCGAAAGTCCGGAAAGCATGACCAGGGGTCCGGCTGACTTGTTTCCCCCGACGCATGAGTCGAGGGTTAGCGCGATGGATCCGCTTTCAGACGTGCTGCGCGCGGTGAGATTGAACGGCGCTTACTTCTATTATGTAGAGGCGGGTGCGCCGTGGTCGGTGTCCGCAAACCCCGCCTGCGACCTGGTGCCGCGAATCCTGCCAGATGCGGAGCATCTCATCTCGTACCACATCCTGCTTTCGGGAACGTGCTGGGGCGGGCTCGAGGGCGAGGAGCAGGTTCTGATGATGCCCGGCGATGTCATCGTCTTTCCTCAGGGTGAAGCGCACCTGATGTCGAGTGCGTCGGCTTTTCGCGACGGCTCCGGTCGCAAGGGCACGTCAGCCGAGCGTTACCCAAACACCGTTCTGCTCGGGCCCGAAGGCTCGCCACGCAACACCAAGTTCGTCTGCGGATTTCTCGGCTGCGATGCGAAGCCGTTCAATCCGCTTTTATCGTCGCTGCCGCGTTGCATGCACATCCCCGGGGCGGCCGAGGGATGGCTGTCGCAGTTTCCGAAGCAGGTCGTGACCGAATCCCGCAACGGGCGCGTGGGCAGCGAGACGATGCTGACCCGAATGGCGGAGCTGATGTTCATCGAAGTCGTTCGCCGGTACGTCGAGCAGCTGCCACCGCAGCAGGCAGGCTGGCTGGCCGGGTTGCGTGATGCAGTGGTGGGACCCGCGCTGACCCAGCTGCATGGGAAGCCCACGCATCCGTGGACGCTGGCCGAGCTCGCAAAGGAGATCGCGACATCGCGCACCGTTCTGGTCGAGCGATTCTCGCATCTCGTCGGTGTCCCGCCGATGCTCTATCTCACACGCTGGCGCTTGCAACTTGCGGCCGAGCGTCTGTCGCGCGGCTCAGCGAAAGTAGCGGCGGTTGGCGCGCAGGTTGGGTACGAGTCCGAAGCCGCGTTCAGTCGGGCGTTCAAGCGTGAGACCGGACTCTCGCCCGCGGCGTGGCGTCGCTCGCGTCAGCTGCATGCGTGAAATCGTCTGACTTGACGGTTGCCGCCAGCCAATGCATCGTGCTGGTGGCGGCGATCAACGCCCAACCTCACCAGACTCCGCCCCAGCCGGAGTAGAGTGCGAGGCAAAGGGGGGCACACTTCCGGATCTCTATCGTCGGTCCTTTGATTCATCATGGTGCGCTGCTGGGGAGTTCGCCGTGGTGCATCCAAAGGAGAATGACGATGCCTCGCAACAAAGATCTCAAGCGCCTCGTTCGCGCTCGCATGCGGAAGACGGGTGAAGCATATACCACC
>DATBXT010000220.1:0-4996 GCA_036514115.1 Gemmatimonadaceae bacterium | reverse complement strand
GACCCGGAAGAGGAAAACATTGACAGCTCCCTCGTGCGGAACCTGCGCTACGAGCATCTCGACCAGGCGCTGGGTACTCTGCGACCGACGGACGAGGACTATGCCGGTTTGAGCAAGGAGCTTCAGAACTGGCGGAAGATCGTCGCGAACGGCGGCTGGCGACCTGTTCCCGCGGTTTCCCAAAACGTGAAGCCCGGCGGTTCGGCCAATCCCGCCGCGCTCGCTGCAGTTCGAAACCGGCTCGCAGCCGAGGGAATTCAGGTTGCGGCCGCGGGAGGATCAGACTCGACCGCAGGGACTCGTGCCGCTTCGACATCCGGCACCTACGATCGTGGGCTGGCCGGAGCTGTCGCCGTATTTCAGCAGCGCCACTCCATCAATGTCGACAGCGCGCTCGGCAAAGAAACCATCGACGCCATGAACGTCCCCGCGAGCTACAGGCTCGCGGAAATCGCAGCGAACATGGAGAGATATCGTTGGCTGCCGAGAACCTTCGGCCAGCGTTACATCTTCGTGAACGTGCCAGCTTTCAGACTGGAAGCGTATGACAGCGGTCAGAAAGTCCTGGAGATGAAGGTCATCGTCGGACAGGAATACGAGGATAAGGCCACGCCCGTGTTCGCTGATTCCATGGAGACCGTCGTATTCCGGCCATACTGGAATGTCCCGCCGGATATCGCGGCGAAGGAGATCTTCCCGAAGGGCAGCGCTTACATGGCCAGTAACAACATGGAGACGTTCAATCAGGGCGGGCAGACTGGAGTCCGGCAGCGTCCCGGGCCGAAGAACGCGCTGGGCTACGTGAAGTTTCTCTTCCCGAACGACTTCAACATCTACCTGCACGACACGCCGAATCACGAGCTGTTCAACAAGGACGTGCGTGCGTTCAGCCACGGCTGCATCCGGTTAGAGAAGCCGGATGAGTTGGCACAATGGGTGCTTGGTTGGCCGGCTGACAAAGTAGAGCAGGCGATGCGTGATGGACCGGACGATCATTCGGTGAAGGTGCCGAAAAAGATTCCTGTCTTCATCACGTACTTCACCACGTATATCAACAACGGTCAGCTGTACTTCGGGAACGACCTGTATAGTCGTGATGACAAGCTCGTGCCGGCGGTGATGACCGGTGCGATGCCAACCAAGGACATCGTGGACGCGGTTCAGGCGCTGAGAAGGATCGCCGGCGCCTAGTCGCGGGACAAAAGGGATCAGCAGTGGTTGCACCATCCAAACCTGAGGCGGGACAAGAAATTCCAAGAGCGGCTATGGGTGTCAAAGGTCTCGATGACATCCTCGGTGGTGGCTTGCCCACCAATCACCTCTATCTGGTCGACGGAGAACCGGGCACGGGCAAGACGACACTCGCCCTCCAATTCCTCCTGGAAGGCGTTGCCAAAGGCGACCGCGGACTCTACGTAACGTTATCGGAGTCCAAAGCCGAGCTCACGGCCGTGGCGGATTCGCATGGCTGGAAGCTTGATGGCGTCGAGATCTTCGAGCTGTCGAAGGACAACGCCGGCGACATTGGCGACGACTACACCATTTTTCATCCCGCCGAAGTAGAGCTCCAACGAACGGTGGACGAAGTGTTGAAGGTGTTCGAGAAGCACAACCCGGCTCGCGTCGCCTTCGACTCGCTCTCAGAGATGCGTCTGCTCGCGCGCGAGCCACTACGCTTCCGACGACAGATCCTGGCACTCAAGCAGTTCTTCAACGGCCGTGACTGCACTGTGCTGCTACTCGACGACAAAACGGCGCCCGAGGGTGATCTGCAGCTCCACAGCCTCGCCCACGGCGTAATCGTGCTCGAGCACGTGGCTTTGGAATACGGATCCGAGCGGCGCCGGCTGCAGGTGACCAAGGTGCGAGGCATTCAGTTCCGCGGCGGATACCACGATTTCAGAATCCTGCCCGGTGGCATCGAGGTATATCCGCGAGTGCTACAGGACGAGCCGCGCGTTGACGTTTCCGGCGCTACGCTGCTCAGTGGCTCGGAATCGCTCGATAAGCTTCTCGGCGGCGGTATCACCTGTGGTACCAGCACCCTTATTACGGGCGCAGCAGGGACCGGGAAATCAGTGCTCTGCACCCAATTCGCCCGCGCCGAAATCAACCGCGGGAAAAAAGTCTTGTTCTATTTGTTCGACGAGCGCATGAGCACGTTCAGACTCCGCTCCACAGCCCTGGGGATGGAGATGGACAAAGCGAGAGAGTCAGGCCAGCTGACGATGAGGCAGGTAGAGCCTACAGAGCTATCGCCGGGCGAATTTGCCAGTCAGGTCGTCCGCGCGGTTGAGAACGACAAGTGCTCGCTCGTAATCATCGACTCGATCAACGGCTACATGCAGTCGATGCCGGAAGAAAGACTGCTTCCCATTCAGATTCACGAGCTCCTGAGTTTTCTTGCCAACAACGGCGTCACCTGCATCATGACCCTTGTGCAGCACGGAATCTTCGGCAATCCAGTGGACGAGGCCGTCGAGGTCAGCTACCTCGCGGACACGGTCATCCTGATGCGGTACTTCGAGGTCGCCGGCACCGTGCGTCAGGCAATCTCAGTCGTGAAAAGGAGAAGTGGCGACCACGAGCGCACGATTCGCGAGTGCAAGGTTCGGAAGGGCGGCCTCTTTGTAGGCCAGCCTTTGCACGAGTTCCAGGGTGTGTTGACGGGGGTGCCTCAGTATCTCGGGAATGCTGCCCCGCTTTTGGAGGACGGTGGCAAGCCGTATCGCGAAGGTGTCGTAGAGCAGTCGAGTGAAGCCCGCCACCACGGCGAGGACGGACAGGGAGAGCATGGACGCAAGCGCCGCCGCAAGAAGTCCAGCGCCTGAAACGCTGCCGGTGGCAGTGCTCACGCCAACGGGTCAGGATGGCCGCGTAGCGCGAAGGGTTCTGGAAAACGCGGGACTCCATTCGCGCGTGTGCGCTGACATGTCCGCCGTTTGTGAATTGATCGGCAAGGAAGAAATCGGCCTGTTGCTGATCGCGGAGGAAGCTCTCGCACCACAAGCGCGTAACAGGCTTTTCGAATCCCTGGACAAGCAGCCTGCGTGGTCGGATGTACCCATCGTCATCCTGACCGGCGAAGACGAGCTGTCCGGGGCGCTCCCGCGTGCTCTCGAGGGCGTGGCCGAGAAAGGCAACGTGACCCTGCTCGAGCGTCCGGTGCGAGTCGCAACCCTTACGACGGTAATCCGCTCCGGCTTGCGCGCTCGCCAGCGTCAGCTGGACGTGAAGGCAAACCTGGAGCAGCGTCAGGCGGCCGAAGTATCACTGCGCGCCAGCGAGATGCGATTGAGGGCGGCGGTCCAGTCCGCGCCTTATCCGCTCATGCTTCACGCATCGGACGGGGAAATTCTCCAGCTGAGCGAAGCGTGGATGACGCTCACCGGATATTATCCGAGCTCGGTCACCACAACCGACGAATGGGCAACGCTCGCTTTTCCGCCGGGTGATCAGAAACCTGTGATGGCGCTCGGAGCGGATGGTATGGATCAGCCCGAGGGTGAATCACTCCATCTCGGCGAGCAAACCGTGCGGACTGCCAATGGCGACGATCGCATTTGGGATTTCCATCGCGTCGCACTGGGATCGTTGCCCGACGGCCGCCGCCTCTGGCTGACGGCAGGAATCGATGTGACGGAGTACAAGCACCTCGTTGAAAGCGAGCGGGCGGCACGTCGTGAGGCGGAAGAAGCAAACGCCGCGAAAAGCCAGTTCCTTGCGACGATGTCACACGAGCTGCGTACCCCGCTCAATGCCATCGCCGGATATTCGGAGTTACTGAGGCTGGAATTGCGGGGCCCGATCACGTCGGAACAACGCGTAGATCTCGATCGCATCGACCGCAGCCAGCGCCACCTGCTGTCTCTCATCAACGACGTTCTCAATTTCGCCAAGATCGAAGCGGGACATGTCGCCGTTAACACAACGCCCATGGGACTGGGCACTGTCGTCGACAGCCTGCGCGAGTTCGTCGAGCCACAACTGAGGGAGAAGGGGTTGCAGTTCAAGATGGCTGAAGACTTTCCGGAGACGGAGGCGTGCGGCGATCCAGACAAAGTCCGCCAGATCCTCATCAACCTGCTGTCAAACGCCATCAAGTTCACACCCGAGGGAGGGCACATTGGCCTCGAGTGCGAGGAAGACGACAAGATGATTTATATCGCCGTCGTCGACGACGGCGCCGGAATCCCGCCCGACAAGCTGGATGCCATCTTCGAGCCTTTCGTGCAGGTGAACCGCGATTACGCGTCGACGCACGAGGGCACGGGACTCGGGCTTGCCATCAGCCGCGACCTCGCGCGACGCATGGGCGGCGATCTTACGGTAGAGAGTGAGCTGGGAAAGGGTTCACGGTTCACTCTGTCGCTGCCCCGCGCGTAGGCGTCAGAGACGCTGCGGAGCGGCGTCGATTCGTTTTCCGGAATCCGCGTCGAAGATGTGAACTCCTTCCGGCCGGACCCGAATGGAGACTATATCGCCGGGCTTGATCGGATCCTGCGGCGGTGCGACGGCGACGAGCTTGTCGCCGCCTGAGAGCGTGACGTAGACGATCAGCTCATTCCCCATCGGCTCGACGACTCCGACTTCAGCTTTCGGCCGGTTCTCTCCGTCAGCACTCACCTCGATGTGCTGCGGACGAACGCCGAGGAAGACGCGGCCGCGCGCTTCACCATCGCAAGGGACGTCCAGGGTCAAATCGATTCCCTTGAAGACGCACATGCCGGCACCCTTGCCGGAATCTCCGGAGCGCTGGATCACGCCTTCGATGAAGTTCATGGCGGGACTGCCGATGAATCCCGCCACGAACTTGTTCGCGGGGCGCTGATACAGCTCCATGGGCGTGGCGATCTGCTGCAGCACTCCTTCCTTGAGCACTGCAATGCGATCGCCGAGGGTAAGAGCTTCCGATTGATCGTGGGTGACGTACACCATCGTTGCGCCCAGCTTCCGGTGCAGACGCGAGAGCTCGACCCGGGTCTCCACGCGGAGC
>DATBXT010000219.1:0-7411 GCA_036514115.1 Gemmatimonadaceae bacterium | reverse complement strand
CGTCCTCGGCGGACGCCTTTCCCCGCTGGATGGCATCGGCCCCGAGGATCTCACCATTCCACAACTGGAAGCCCGAGTGTCGGCTGGAGTAGTCCGCGAAGTGATCATCGCCACCAATCCGAGCATCGAAGGTGAGTCGACTGCTTTGTACGTGCAGCGCCGTCTCGCGCGGTACCCGCTCACGGTTTCGAGAATCGCGCGGGGGTTGCCGGTTGGCGGGGATCTGGAGTACGCGGATGGCGTGACCATTGCCCAGGCGTTGACAGCCAGGAGGGCAATGTCATGAGCAGACAACGCGCGTACGTCGCGGTGGGCTTCTTCAGCGGAATGGCGGCGGGTTCACTTGTGTGGAGCAGGATGCAGCGGAATTGCCGGCGCAATTTGTTCTCGGCGAATCCGCTGTTCAGGGTCGCCGCGCTCGGATATCTGCGCGCCCGTCCAACCGTCAATACGGCGCAGCTGTTGCGCGAGTACGTAGCGTGGGAACGCCGGCCGATTCTGCGACAGCGTGGCGCGCGGATGCTCAAGCGCCTCGAAGCAACGCTGTGACCGGAGAACGATGACCGCCGGCACGGCAAACTGGTCGTTTACTCAGGACGACTTCACAGCTATAACTGAATCCTTGAGCCGCTTCCTTGGCGAGACGAAGTCGCTTTGTGCGCTGCTCGTCGATCGATCGGGGCAGCTGGTCACGACTGTCGGCAACGCTCCGGGGCTCGATACCACGGCGTTCGCCACTCTGACTGCGGCGGATTACAGCGCGAATGATCAGTTGGCCAAGCTGGTTGGTGAGAATGATTTTTCAAGCCTTTTCCACCAGGGCGAGAAAGAGTCGATATATGTCGCCGATATCGCGCGGCGGCTGCTGCTGGTCATAATCTTCGATTCACGCACGACTGTCGGTCTCGTCCGTTTACGCATGAAAGATGAGGTCGAGGAGTTGACGCTGCTGATCGATCGTGTATTCTCACGCGGTCGCAGTGGCGACGCACCCGAGCATTTGCTCAAGGGCGCGGATGACGAAATCGACAAACTGTTCAACTGGTGAGGAAAGACTAGACAGTGTCGATGATCAACTACGCCTCGCGCGAGATCAATTGTAAGATCGTTTACTATGGTCCCGGGCTGGGCGGAAAGACGACGAACCTCGAGCACGTTTACGGGAAGGTCAAACCGGAGACGCGGGGAAAGCTCATATCCCTGGCGACGGAAACGGAACGAACCTTGTTCTTCGACTTCCTGCCAGTCGATCTCGGAACCATCCGCGGATTCAAGACGCGCTTCCATCTCTACACAGTTCCTGGCCAGGTTTACTACAACGCCAGCCGGAAGCTCATACTCAAGAACGTGGATGGAATTGTCTTCGTTGGCGACTCGCAGGCAGAGCGCATGGAAGCGAATCTGGAGTCAATGCAGAACCTTTACGACAACATGGCCGAGTACGGGTACGATCTGACGCAGATGCCATTTGTCATTCAGTACAACAAGCGCGATCTGCCGAACGCCGCGCCGATCGAGGATCTGCAGGCGGCATTGAATCCAGGCTGGGAAGTCGAGGACGCCAGCAAACATCGCGTCCAGCCGGATCCTTATCACGCCGGCCAGAACCTCGTCGAGCAGCTTCCGGGCGGTGAATGGGTCGAAAGGGCGCCGTACTTCGAGGCGATCGCCGTTCAAGGCGACGGCGTGTTTGACACGCTGAAAGCCGTCAGCAAGCTGGTGCTCAAGGCGCTAGCCTAGCGGCTGGAAGAGCCGGGTGAATCTTCCCAACGCCCTCACAGCCGGCCGAATTCTCGCCGCGCCTTTCATCGCGGCACTTCCATTCATAGCCTCGCCCACCGCGCGGGGCATCGGGTTTCTTCTCTACGTCGTGGCGGCGGTCACCGACTACTACGACGGTATGCTCGCCCGCACACGCAATCTGATCACCGACCTCGGCCGGCTTCTCGATCCGCTTGCGGACAAGCTGCTGTTGTTTGCGACGCTCATCCCCATGTTCGTGCTGATGGCGCCAGCAACCGATCCGTTCGTCCCGACTCGGGCTGAGAGCATCGACGCGGCCCGGCTGCAATTCCTCACGCCTTTCGGGCGCGTTGGTCTGCCGTGGTGGATCGCTGCCATCGTGATCGGTCGCGAGATCTTCATGACGATCTTCCGTCAGGCTGCGGCTCGCCGTGGTGTGGTTATCTCGGCGATCGGACCCGCGAAATGGAAAACGGCCTTTCAGTCTCTATGGGTCGGCTCCGCTTACTTCTGGTTTTTCGCGGCGACTACGGCGGCCAACCTGCGGTGGAGTAGCGGGGAGTGGCGCGCCTTCGCTTACTTCAATGGACTCGTCGGGACCATTGCCATGATCGCGTCAGTCTTTCTTACTGTCTATTCTCTGGTGCTGTACCTGCGGCGCTATTCAGGAGTGTTTTCCTCTTGACCGCTACGCAGGTGGAGCTGATCACGATCGGTGACGAGCTCCTCCTTGGATTCACGATAGACACCAACGCGGCTCACATTTCCCGGACTCTGGCCGAAGCCGGGGTGGAGATCGTCCGGCGCACGACCGTAGGCGACGAAGCCGACAGGATCGCCGCCGCTGTCGGCGAGGCATTGGAGCGCACCGGAGCGGTGATCACCACTGGTGGACTAGGTCCGACCAGCGACGATCTCACAAAGCCGTCAATCGCGAAAATCTTCGGACGCAAGATGGTGCTCGACGAAGAGGTTGCCGACGCTCTGGAGCGCCGCTGGAAAGCGCGATTTCCCGACGGACGATTCCCGGCCACGAACCGCGTGCAGGCGGAAATTCCGGATGGCGCGACAATTCTCACGAATCGTCACGGATCGGCGCCGGGCATCTGGCTCGAAGACGAAAGAGGCCGCTGGGTTGCGATGATGCCGGGAGTTCCGCGCGAGATGCGCGGCATGCTCGCCGAGGAAGTTCTGCCGGCGATCAAGCGGATCAGCGGTGGTGAGGACTACGCGGTCATCTCCGGAACGCTCCGCACGACCGGCATCGCCGAGTCAGCGATCGCCGAGCAACTCGGACCGAATTTCCTGGGACAGCCCGGGACGGAGCTGGGATCCTTGCCGCTGGCTTTTCTTCCCGGCGTTCACGGCGTCGACCTGCGGGTCACCGCGAAAGGGATGGCTCGCTCTCGCGCACAGAGTCTCGTCAGCGAAGCGGTTTTGAAACTCCGTGGGCGAGTCGGCGCGTACGCGTATGGTGAGGGAGACACGGATCTCGCGGCGGTCGTTCTGGAAGAATGCCGCTCAGCGGGGCTGCGCCTGGCGGTTGCGGAGAGCTGTACCGGCGGCCTGCTCGGTGAGCGGATCACCAACGTGCCGGGCTCGAGTGATGTTTTCCTGGGTGGTGCCATCGCTTATGAAAACGCTGTCAAGCGAGCCCTCTTGGGAGTCAGCCAGGACGACCTCGACGCGCACGGGGCGGTAAGCGAGCAAGTGGCGCTGCAGATGGCGTCGGGGGTGAAGGCCAGGCTCGGGGCCCAGGTCGGCATCTCCATTACCGGAGTCGCGGGGCCTGGAGGGGGCACAGCGGAGAAGCCCGTCGGGCTGACATGGATAGCCGTTGATTTCCGGGAAGCGAAGGCACGGCGTTTTCAACTGATAGGAGATCGCGCGGAAATCAGGCAGCGAGCGGCCCAGGCCGCCCTGGAGATGCTGCGACGCGCTCTCTCAAAAGGTTAACTTTAGACAAATGAGAAACTCGAAGAAGAAGCCCGACACCACGCCGTTGCCCGACCAGGACGCGATGGGCTCCGAGGATGACTACGCCCCCGGCGCCAGTCAGGGTGACGGGCAGAGTGGTGACCCCGCGTTCGCCAGCTCAGGCGATGCCGCGACCTCCAGCGGATCCCCTGAAGCGACAACCGAAACCACCGGCCGCGGTGAGCCGGACCTCGCCAGCGAGCGTGACAGGTATCTGAGGCTCGCCGCCGAGTACGACAACTATCGGAAGCGCTCCGCCAGGGAGCGCCAGGACGCCGGGGCTCGCGCTCAGGGCGAGCTGGTCCGGCAGCTCGTCGAAGCCCTCGATGATGTGGCGCGCTTTGCACACATCGACCCCGAGACGACGGACTCGAAGACCATCGTGCAGGGCGTCGACATGGTGGAGAAGAAGCTGTTGAAGGCGCTTGGCAACGCCGGCCTCGAAATCATCAATCCGGTTGGCGAGACGTTCGATCCAGCATTGCATGAGGCAGTGGCGACCGAGCCGACCTCCGCGAAAGAGGACGATCACGTCGTTTCGCGAGTGTATCAGCCCGGCTACGTGTTCAAGTCGCAGCTGCTGCGACCGGCGCGCGTTGTCGTGAAGCAGTGGAACGGCTGAACGACAAGCGCCGGTCGAACTTAAATGCCACAGAAGAAGGACTTCTACTCCGTACTCGGCGTAGGCTCCAACGCTTCGCAAGACGAAATCAAGAAAGCGTATCGCAAGCTCGCCAAGAAATATCATCCCGACGCGAACGCGAGCGATCCCAAGGCGGCTGAACGCTTCAAGGAAATCTCGGAGGCGAACAACGTCCTCGGCGACGCCGAGAAGCGGAAGCAGTACGACGAGATGCGGAGGCTGGGGGCCTTCGACACCGGCGGGTTCGGGGGGTTTGGCGGCGGCAGATCCCCGCGTGGCGCGGGTCCTCGACCGGGCGGCGCACAAAACATCAACTTTCAGGACTTCGACATCGGAGGGCTGGGCGGCCTCGGTGATCTATTCAGCTCGATGTTCGGAGGTGGAGATGCGCGACAGAGCGCGCGGCAGAATGGTCCTGAAAAGGGTCAGTCCGTCGAAGCAAACCTGGACATCCCGTTTCGCACTGCGGCGCGCGGAGGAAAGGTTCCCATCGATCTCGAGGTCAGCGAAGAGTGCCCGACGTGCCACGGCAGTGGGGCTGCGCCCGGCGCGTCTCTCAAGATCTGTCCAGAGTGCAGCGGACGCGGCGTAATCTCATTCGGGCAGGGTGGCTTCGCTGTTAACCGCCCGTGCCCCGTTTGCCTCGGCCGCGGTCAGGTACCGACCGAGCCTTGTCCGACGTGTCACGCCACCGGCGAGATCAGAGCGCGTCGCAAGGTGCTGATCAACGTTCCCCCGGGCGTGGATACCGGCTCGAAGATCAGATTGAAGGGCCAGGGCGGGAAGGGAACGCGCAACGGCCCACCGGGAGACCTTGTCATCACGTTCAACGTTGTCCCGGACAAGTTTTATCGACGCGACGGTCTCGACGTGATCGCGACTGTGCCGCTCAACATCGCGCAGGCGACCCTGGGGACGAAGATCAGCGTGCGTACGCTCGACGGAAAGAAAGTCGCGATAAAAATTCCCGCTGGTACGCCGTCGGGGAAAAGGTTACGAGTGCGAGGGCAGGGAATTCAGAAAGGCGACAAGACGGGCGATCTCATCGTCGAAGTACAAATCCAGGTTCCGGAGAAGCTGTCCGAGGAACAGGAGAAGATGATGAAAGAATTCGCGGAGTCGGGCGGCCTGAAGTACTAGGCTGAACGCAGCGGAAATTCGGACTTCAGCACACCGGCGGAATCGGATAATTGCCTCGTGCTAGAGGCGTCTGATCCAGATATTCCGGTAGCGGATGGGGTTGCCGTGGTCCTGCAGCGCGAGTGGCTCCTGCGGCCCGTGCGGGATGTAGACCGGGGCGCGATCGTGATAAGTAATCCCGAAAATCTCGACGTTGTTCTGAATCAGAACTCCGTTGTGAAGCACCGTTATCCGCGCACGATCCAAAGCTTTGCCCATTTCGTCGAAGTGCGGCGCGTGGAAGATGATGTCGTACGTCTGCCATTCGCCTGGTTTGCGCGAGGCATTCACTAACGGTGGATATTGTTTGTAAACCGCGCCTGCCTGGCCGTGATAGTAGGTCTCGTTCTGATAGGAATCGAGAACCTGAACTTCATAGCGATCCATCAGGAAGACGCCACTGTTGCCTCGCTCCTGCCCCTCGCCTTTGACAACTGAAGGCGTTGCCCATTCGATGTGCAGCTGCACGTCAGCGAACTTCTCGATCGTGGCGATTTTACCAGCGCCCGGTTTCACTTCCACGTAACCATCGCGGACGATCCATTTGGCGGCGCTCCCGTCGTCCGATCGCCAATGGGATAAATCCCTCCCGTTGAACAGGACAATCGCGTCGGAGGGCGCGTCCGCGCTCGTTGCTGCGGGCGTAACAATGGGAGGCGCTGTCTTCGGAGGCGGATACGGCGGGGCGGCTTCCGGCGCCTGGCCAGCGGCCGATCCTGTCGCGCACAGCATCGCCGCCAGGAAAACCAACTCGGACTTTACCACGGAAGCTGCGGCGACCGGTAGTAATTCATGCCGAGGTAAGTCCACCGGGGCTCGTGGGTCACAATGCGCGAGCGGAAGCTCTCCCAGCTTCTGCTGGCCTGCGGTGTCCAACCAATCTCCGCCACCGCCGGCAGCCGCGGCAGCGCCAGGTACTCCACTGCGCCGATGTTTCTCAGCGTTTCGCTCCAGAACGGCGCTTCGACACCGACGATGTTCTGCTCGGCGACGCCCTTCATATACGTCGCCGGGTCCCAGTCGTACGCGTCCCGCACCTCGATGTACGCAGCCCAGTGCAGGCCGAGCGTCGACGCGGGCGAATACTTCATATCGAGATAGACCTTTTTTGACGGCGACATAATCAGCTTCACGCCCTGGGCGACGGCGGCAGCGGCCGAATCGCTCACCCACTGCTGTGCGATGGTCGTAGGAGTGAGCCGCGCCTGGGTGATCTCTTCCCAGCCGATCATCTTCTTGCCGTATTTGTTCACTATGCCCTGAACCCGCTCGACGAACTTGATGTACTGCTGCTTGGTGAGCGAGTGCACCTCGTCGCCGCCGATGTGGAAGTACGGTCCGGGCGTCATCGCGCTGATCTCGCGGACGATGTCGTCGACGAATGCGTACGTTTCTTCCTTGTCGACACACAGCGCGCTCCAGCCTACATCCGTCCCCGTGTAAAGGGCGGTCGGGCGCTGGCTGCAGGCGACCTCGGGGTAGCCGATCAGGCCGGCGTTGATGTGGCTCGGCATATCGATCTCGGGGACGATCAGGATGTAACGCGCGGCTGCGTAATCGATGATCTCCTTGTAGTCCTGCTGGGTGTAGAAGCCACCCTGACCGCCGCCGACCTGGGTGAGTGATCCCATTTGCGCGAGCTTGGGTCTCGAGTTGAGCGCAATGCGCCACCCTTGGTCGTCGGCGAGATGCAGGTGCAGCACATTCATTTTGTAGAGGGCGAGCAGATCTATGAACTGCTCGACCTCGTCCACTGTAAAAAAGTGGCGCGCGACATCCAGCATCGCGCCGCGCCAGGCGAAGCGCGGCGAATCTGTGATTGTCAGCGCAGGCACCTGCCACGTCGATCGCTCGCTTCCCATGTCGGAT
>DATBXT010000218.1:0-4615 GCA_036514115.1 Gemmatimonadaceae bacterium | reverse complement strand
GCCCCCGCGGACATCTTCCCGGCGCGCAAAGTATCCTCGACGCCCTCGGCGAATCTCTTGAGGGGGTTGGGTGCCGCCGTGACCTTCGGCGCGTACTTCGATTCCAGAAAATCGATGTAATCGAGGATCTGATAGACCCTTTCCTCAGGGAGCGTGTCGAGCTTCCGAATCAGTCTCTCACGCAGAATGTCGTTCATCTCACCCGCCTCCTCGCCAGCGTGCGCGTCTTCCGCGCACATCAATATGCACGTAATTGGTGCTCGAGTGCCCGGTAGTGTAGATGCCCAGGCCTCCGACGAGCTCGGGATGTTTGAGCTCAACTATCTCTACGGCCAAACCTACCATTCGGGAGTCAATCGCGGTGATTCTGCCGTCACCGTTGGCATCAATGGCCACGTCGGCGGCGTCGCCGTATTGGTGCTGACTGTCGCTCGCGGCGCGCCGGACGCGCCGATTGTGCTCGGGAGCGCGGAAGCCGGAGTGCACGTCGATGTCGATGTCAGCGACGGCCTTGTCCCCGTGCCAGCGGGCGATCTCCTGGATCACCAGCTCCAGCTTGTCCAACAGCTTCGGGTTCACCGCCGCGTAACTCGGCCATACGCCGACCTGGTCATGATTCAGGAAGTCGCCAACCTTGAGATGCTTGGTGATGGGCAGCTCCACGTCGGGCGGGCTGATCTCCAGAAATCCTTCAGGCGGCGGCGTCTTGCTGCGCATCCGCTCGGCGAGGTACGTACCGATGCGGTAGCCGCGCAGCATTCCCTTTTCTTTTTCCGTGAAGGGGACCAGCACCGCCAGCGTGAGACCCTCCACGGCACGACGCTGACCACTCTTCAGTAACTCGAGATGGTAAAAGCCGGCTTCAGGTGGCGAGGAAACCTTGTCGCCGGTGAGCGGCTGAGAAGCTGTGCTCAGAGCGGTGTCGCCAACTCTGATCCAGGCGTACTGGAGAGCAGTGGGATCTCCATGGACGTCGAGCGGATAGGAGATTTCCTGGGCCGGCAGTGCGAACGCAAGCTTGACCTCTCCGCTGGCGCCGAAGGCGCTGACCGACGGCTCGGCGATCGGTACCCGTGAGCGGGCGATGAAAGTTCCGATAGGCCGATCGGTCGCGTCGTCAGCCGCCTGCAAAAACTGGAATGCCCCCACCGCAGCGACTGCGCAGACGGCAAACCAGACTATCCCGGCTGTGTGCCTTTTGCGAACCGGGAGATCATCCGGCAGCTCCAGCTCTTCGCCGGTTGGATGCCCTCTTCGCTCTCCTACGACCGCGGACTCCAAGCGTCTATCAATAGATGTAGACGGGAGTCCCAACCGCGACCATCGGGTAAAGGCGTTCGATATCGCCGTTGCGCATGCGGACGCACCCGTGGCTCACTGACTGGCCGATTGTCTCCGGGTGGTCGGTGCCGTGGATGCCGTAACCATCGCCGAGCTCGAGCCGGCGGGTTCCCAGGACACCCATGTATCTGCGCGCAGTAGTGCCATAGGGAGGCACCACAATATTTCCGTTCACGACGATCTCCTTGCCTTCGACTCCTCCACCTAAAGACACCGCGGAGCCGTTACCGTAACGCCTGACGACCTCGCCGTTGCTGGTCGTTACGACGCCACCGTCGCCAGTGGAAATCGCCTGACCCGGATTGAGATGGATGACGCCGAGCCCCTTCTTATGGGCCTGTTCGACGTAGTGCCAGTCGGGCGGCACCCACGCCGGGTTTTCATCTTTGGCCTTCACGGTGAGACGGCCGCGGGGGGTCTCGAACCGCCATTGTCCGTTGGAGCCGCCGACGAGCTCTTTTCCGCTGCCTGTCGCCACTGGCGCCTCGAAGAGGATTTCTTTGCCCTGCTTGTACCAGAGACGATGGTCGGCCATGCTGACGACGATGTAGGGCTGGTTCGCCGCTTCGGCCGGACTCTCATTGAGCAGTGTCTTGAGGCTGTCTCCGGTCATGCCGAGCTTGGACTTCACTTCGTTGAGGACGCCAAGATTGTCGTTATAGACCATCCGGTTGACGTCGCGCTGGTAGCGGAGCTCGGCGGTCCTCGCCAGAAGCATGACACTCAATACGGCTGCGATGACAAATCCGGTGATGAGCATCCAGACGGTTTTGCCGCCGTATGAAAAAATTCTTACCGCCATCTCCACCTCTGTGGGTTCAGTCCGCGTCTACCGAGCGTGGTGCGTCATCAAACATGTGACTTCAATAGAAGTATACCTTCATACCTGCGCTAAGGTTCGGCATGATCGCAGTCATATCCTCTTTTCTGATGCGCAGGGCGCCCGGTGGAACCGGCGTCGAATCACTGGCGAGATTTTCACTCTCTGATGTGAGAATCTGAGTTCCGCCATCGAGGGTGATCCGGGTGGCGGAAAGGTCCGCCACGGTCCGCTCCCCACGCGGCAAGGCGGCCGGTGGTCCGCTGGCGGAGTCCGGCGCTTTCTCGGGCCCGAACTGAACCGGCATCTCGCGAAGCAGCGCGCCTTCGCGCGTCAGATACATGCGCGAGCTATCGACCGAGACGTTGAGGTGCAGCTTCTTGTCGAATTTCGCCTGACGCTTGGCGAGCTCGATGGCGATCTGCAGCTTGTTCTGCTCCGACTGAACGATCACATCGGTTCGTTCGCGCTCGGCAGCCGTCATGTGCTCGCGCAACGTTTTTACGTCCTGATTGTATTTTATCCGTTTGGCGAACAGCCAGGCGTCGACGCCGATCATCGCCGCCAGACCAAGTCCCAGCACGAAGACGAAGCCGGGATAAGCGCGCCGGAATTCGCGCCACGTTCCGCGTCTGCGATCGCCTTCACCGGCGCGGTTCGCGCTTCGACGCGTTTCCAAACCGGATTCCTGTTTTGGTCTGAAGATTTCCATACTCGGCCTCGCCGCCCTCTCGTCAGGGTAGGATTACATTACAGGATATAATGGCCACTTCACCGCGCGCGCGGCCAGTCGCGCTCATAGTACTCGATGGTTGGGGCTATCGCCCGGAAACCGACGGCAATGCAATAGCGCTTGCAAGAACCCCCACCTGGGACTCCCTGTGGAGTCGCGGGTCGCGCACACTTCTCGAAGCCTCCGGACTGCGCGTCGGCCTGCCCGAAGGTCAGATGGGCAACAGCGAAGTCGGGCACCTCAACCTCGGCGCGGGCAGAGTGGTGATGCAGGATCTGGTGCGCATCTCCACCGCCATCGCCGACGGAAGCTTCTACACCAATCCCGCGCTGGTGGGTGCATGCCGTCAGGTGAAAGCCAACGGCGGTACTCTTCACCTGCTGGGATTGATCGGATCCGGCGGGGTGCACGCGATCGACAAGCACTCCTTTGCCATGATCGATCTCGCGAAGCGGCAGGGTATCGAGCGCGTTGCCATCCACGCGATTCTCGATGGACGCGATACGCTTCCGAAATCCGCGCTCGGCTTCATGCAGGAGCTGCTCGAGCACGTCCGAAAGACCGGTTCGCCTGCGAGAGTTGCCAGCGTCTCCGGTCGCTATTACGCGATGGATCGTGATCGCCGCTGGGATCGCACTGAGCTCGCGTATCGCACCATAGTGCTCGGCGTGGGCACGAGCGTGACCGATCCGCTGGCCGCGATCCGCGCGTCATACGAGGCCGACAAGACCGACGAGTTCATGCTGCCGGTAGTCGTCACCGAGAATGGACAACCGATTGGACCGATGCGCGACGGGGACGCAGTGATATGCTTCAACTACCGCTCCGATCGGATGCGGCAGATCGTTCGCGTACTGATCGACCCGGAGTTCTCGGACTTCGACGTGTCGTCCCGACCGAAAGTGACGGTGACGACCCTGACCAATTACGACAAGACCTTTAAGGTACCGGTCGCGTTCGAGCCGACATCGATGGTGCGAATACTGGCGGAGACTCTGTCGTCGAATGGGCTGGACATGTTGAAGACGGCGGAAACCGAGAAGTACCCCCACGTGACTTACTTCTTCAACGGGGGGATCGAGGCGCCATTCCCGTGCGAGCACCGCGTTCTGGTGCCCAGCCCGAAGGTGGCGACGTACGATCTTCAGCCGGAGATGAACGCGGCGGGCGTAACCGACGCGCTGGTAAAGGGTATTTCATCAGGAGAGCACGACTTCATTCTCTGCAACTACGCCAACGCCGACATGGTCGGGCACAGCGGTTCGATACCGGCGACGGTGAAGGCGGTGGAGACGGTGGACCAATCACTGGCCCGGGTAATCAAGGCGGCGGAATCTGCGGGGACGAGACTCATTGTCACGGCCGACCACGGGAACGCCGAAATGCTCATCGATCCGGAGACGGGCGGGCCGCATACGGCTCATACCACCAACCCGGTTCCGTTCGTGGTCGTAGACTGGGAACAGGAACAGCGCCTGCGCGCCGGCGGCGCGTTGTGCGATGTGGCACCAACTATATTGTCCATGCTCGGTCTGCCGCAGCCCGCGGAGATGACCGGCGTCAATCTTGGAGTTGATTAGTGAAGCTGCGCACGGATTTCCAGCTTTCCCCTGACTTATGGTCATGAGGAAGCTTTTGTTTGTCACGGCCGTCGCTTTTGCGACATCCACCGCCAGGGCCCAGGTCGGACATCTTCCTGAACACAGCCCGTATCGGGATCT
>DATBXT010000217.1:0-5428 GCA_036514115.1 Gemmatimonadaceae bacterium | reverse complement strand
TACGAAGGGAACTACACCTCGTGGCTGGAACAGAAACGGACGCGTCTCGCGCAGGAAGAGAAGCAGGCGTCGGCACGTCAGCGCCCGCTGGAGCGCGAGCTGGAGTGGGTGAGGATGTCACCGCGCGCGCGTCAAACCAAGAGCAAAGCGCGCATCCAGAAGTACGAAGAGCTGGCAACCGCCGCTGAAGGCGAGAAGGTGATGCAGAACGAAATCGTTATCCCACCTCCGGCGCGCCTTGGCAACGACGTAGTGATCGCCAAGGGACTCAAGAAAGCTTACGGCGACAAGGTGCTCTTCGACGATCTGTCTTTCTCGCTGCCACGCGGCGGGATCGTCGGCATCATCGGACCCAACGGCGCCGGCAAGACAACGCTTTTCAGGATGATCGTCGGGAAGGAGAAAGCCGACGGTGGATCATTGGTAGTCGGCGATACGGTGCAGCTCGCGTACGTCGATCAGTCGCGTGAGCTGAACAACGCCAACACCGTCTACAAGGAAGTGAGCGAAGGCAGCGACGTCATCATGGTTGGCAAGCGCGAGATGCAGACGCGCGCTTATCTGGCGCAACTCAATTTCAAGGGAGCGGATCAGCAGAAAAAAGTGGGAGATCTCTCCGGTGGAGAGAGAAATCGTCTGCACCTGTCCAAACTCCTGAAATCGGGCGGAAATCTTCTGCTGCTCGACGAGCCGACAAACGATCTGGACGTCGACACACTGCGCGCGCTCGAAGAGGCGCTCGTCGATTTCCCGGGCTGTGCGGTAGTGATCACCCACGACCGATGGTTCCTCGATCGTATCGCGACCCACATCCTGGCCTTTGAGGGGAATTCCGAGACGGTATGGTTCGAGGGTAACTATCAGAGTTACATCGAAGACCTGAAGAAGCGGAAAGGACCGGACGCAGATCAGCCGCACCGGATCGCTTACAAAAAACTCGTTCGCCGATAAATGCCTTTTACATCATTAAAGCTTCACCCCAGCCTCCAGAAGGGACTCAAAGAGCTCGGCTTCCAGCGTCCGACTCCGATTCAGGCCGAGTCGATTCCCGCGGCGCTGGAAGGGCGTGACATCCTCGCTTGCGCGATGACCGGCAGCGGTAAGACCGCCGCGTTCCTGCTTCCCATCCTTGACCATCTCATCGGGAAACCGCGTGGCAAGACTCGCGCGCTCGTTCTTACGCCCACTCGCGAGCTCGCGGCGCAGATCCTGGCGGCGCTCGACGCGATGGCGGTGCATACGCCGGTCACTGCTGCCGCGATCTACGGCGGAGTGGGAATGGCGCCGCAGGAGCACGCCATGCGCGCCGGTGTCGATGTTCTGGTAGCTACGCCGGGACGACTGCTCGATCATCTCAATGCGCCGTACGCAAATCTCAAGAACGTCGAATATCTCGTTCTCGACGAGGCAGACCGTATGCTCGACATGGGATTCCTCCCGGATATCAAGCGGATCCTGAGGCTCGTCCCGACGAAGCGGCAGACGTTGTTATTCAGCGCGACGATGCCGCCGCCGATCGCGGCGCTGACGCGGGAGATTCTGCACAATCCAGTGCTGATCGATCTCGGGCGACGGTCGCTCCCCGCGACTGGTATCACCCAGGCCGTGTACCCAGTCAACCAGGATCTGAAGAAAGATTTACTCCTCGCGCTTCTGAATCGCGGCGAGATGTCGCAAGCCCTCGTGTTCACACGGACCAAGCACCGCGCCAACCGGCTTGCGGAGCAATTGGTGCGAGGCGGGATAAAAGCCGAGCGCATTCATGGCAACCGGTCGCAGGGCCAGCGCACCGCCGCACTCGCGGGGTTCAAGGACGGCCAGTACAAGGTTCTGGTTGCGACGGACATCGCGGCGCGCGGCATCGACATCGAAGCACTCGGTCACGTCGTCAATTTCGACGTGCCGCAGGCTCCGGACGACTACATCCACCGGGTTGGACGGACCGCGCGGGCGGGCGAGGTTGGAGAGGCATTCACCTTCGTGGCGCCTGATGAGCGCGACGATCTTCGCGCCATAGAAAAAGCAATTGGCAAGCGGCTGCCCGAAGTCACGCTGCCGGACTTCAACTACGCCGCACGCCCTGAGCAACGTCTCGAAGTTCCGATCAAGGACCGCATCGCCGCTATACGAGCGCGGAAGGCTGATGAGCGAGAGCGAGCGAGGGCGAAAGCGAATCGGAGTGGGTCCGGCAGCGGCGGCAACAATGCACACCGCGGGAATAGCGATGGCGAGCACCGGGGCGGTAAACCCGGCTCGAAATCCTCAGGCCGGCATTCACGCCGTCGTCGCCGCGGACGATGACTAACGAATAACTCGGCCTCTCTCTAGTCTGCACGAGTCGGAAGGTTGCCTCGGTTACTCGCCGAATCGCACCTGGCGTGTCTCGCGCTCCTGGCCAGTGCGCACGGCGAGAGATCCGTATAACTCGGGACGCCTGGCGCGCAGCCACCGCCGGCCCGACGACGTCGGAAGCAGCGATGCATCGAGATCGGCCACCACCATGTCGTCTCGGGCCGCAGACGTCTCCGCGATTACCTCGCCGTATGGGTCGAGGATCATCGCGTTTCCGGTTCGAATCTCGTCGTCGTCCGGACCGATGCCGTTGCTGAACACCAGGAACATGCCGTTGTCGTGCGCGCGGCTTGGCAGCCATCGCATGAGCCAGCCGCGTCCCTTGATTCCACACAACTCGGCGTGAATAGAGGCGGGATCCTCCTCGCGCTTCGCCCAGATCGCGGGATCCACTGGCTTCATTGCCTTCGGGCTCATCGAGTTGCAGCCGCCGGTCTGATGCGGCGCCAGCAAGACCTCGGCGCCCAACAGCGCCGTAGCGCGAGCATTCTCTACGATGTTGTTGTCGTAGCAGATGAGAACTCCAACCCGGCATCCATGCGGAGTATCGAAAACCGTGTAGCGATCTCCCTCCGAGATGAACTCGCTCACGAACACGTGAAGCTTTCGATGGACCGCCCAGGTGCCGTCGGGCATCGCCACGACATAGGCGTTGTACAACTTCCCTTCTGCGCCGCGCTCGATGAGTCCGGCGCCGATTGTCATCCCGTGCTCGCGCGAAAGACGCAGCAGCTCCTGGCTCGACGGCCCGTCTGGAACCGGCTCGGCGAGAACTTCGACTTGCTCGCGCGACAGCTTTCGCACGTGCCAATAGCCGGTGATGCACATCTCCGAGAACGCAACGATTTCGACGCGTGAGCTGGCCGCCTCCGTCACGAAGTGTCGGATCCGGCCGAGATTGTACGCCTTGTCCCCCGGTGCGTGCTGAAACTGGACTGCCGCTACGCGGATATCGCGCATGAACGCCTCTCGTGGTCTCCGCACTGAAAATGTCAGGTGGGGGTTTGGAGTGCGAGTGGCTTGCGGTCAACTCCCGTAACCCGCAGCATACCCCGAATGATTCTCATCGCGCTCGCCGCGACACTAATTGCTCACGATTCTGCGATCGTATATGACGGGCGGGTGAAGCACACCCAGGTTGATATTCCACGCATCGACACCGTCATCAACATCGACGGCAATCTCAGTGAGGCGGTGTGGAACCGGGCAGCGCACCTGACCGGTTTTTCGCAGTACCAACCCGTCGATGGCCTGCCCGCGGTCGAGCCGACCGATGTCTATACGTGGTATTCGCCCGACGCCATCTACTTCGGCATTCGCGCGCGCGAAATCCACGGAAATGTCGTCCGTGCCACCCACGCCAACCGCGACAACATAGACAGCGAGGATCAGGTGCAGATCCTCCTCGATACCGACAACTCGCGACAGATCTCTTTCCTGTTCGGCGTGAATCCGTATGGGGTGCAGCAGGACGGAACGCGAAGCGCGCAATTCGCTGGTGGTGCCGGTGGGCCTTCGGCAACCGGCGGTGGGTTCCGCACCATCAATCCCCTCGAGGGCAGCGTCGATCTGAACCCTGACTACTTCTTCGAGTCGAAGGGCCGGCTCATCGACGGCGGCTACGAAGTGGAAATACGGATCCCGTTCAAGAGCCTTCGCTATCAGGACGCCGCCGTTCAAAACTGGGGAATTCATATCCTCCGCCGCGTTCAACACTCCGGATTTCAGGACACGTGGGCACCAGCGATCCGGGCCAACTCGAATTTTCTGGCACAGTCCGGCTCCCTGAAAGGATTGCACGACTTGAAACGCGGCCTGGTGCTCGAAGCGACGCCGACGATGACCGCGCACGCAGATCGCTCACCGACCACCGGCAACGGAACCGACTACCTCACGAAAAGTGAGCTCGGCGGCGACATACGCTGGGGAATCCGACAGAACCTCACCCTCAACGGCACCATCAATCCGGACTTCTCACAGGTCGAGGCGGATGTCGGACAGGTGCTGCTCAACGAGCGGTTCGCGTTGTTCTATCCGGAAAAGCGTCCTTTCTTCCTCGACGGACTGGAGCTGTTTGATTCACCCAACCAACTGATCTACACCCGTCAGATCGTTGCGCCGACGGCCGGCGCCAAGCTCACAGGAAGAATCGGCGGGCTGAACATCGCATCCATCGTCTCCGGCGATGACAAAGCGTATTCGTGGGACGGCGCTCACTCTCCACTCTTCGCGGTGTCACGTCTCAGGTATGATTTCGGGGCGGCAGCGAGCAGCCTCGGCGGCGTCGTGACAGCACGCGAAGACGGAACCGACTACTCGCGCGTCGCAGCCGCGGATTTTCGTTTCTACCACTCCAAGCTTTATTGGGCGCAGTTCCAGGCGGCGCATTCCTGGACCGATAGTGCTCTGCGGCACACGACGGGGTCGATCTTTCAGGGCGACTGGGACAGAACGGGACGAGGCTGGGGCTTCCACTACACGCTGCGGTCGGTCGATCCCGGGTTCAAGGCAGCGGCTGGCTTCGTGAATCGGGTGGGCATCGTTGAAGGCCGCGCGTTCAATCGCATCAGCTTCTACGGTGAGCCTGGAGCACTGGTCCAAACATGGGGCGCGTTCTTCGGGCTGTCCGGCTTCTGGAACAACGGCGGCGGTGGTCACGCCGTCGAAGAAAACACGATCTCGGTCACGCCGAGCGCAACGCTGCGAGGAGGGTGGCAGGTTGGTGGCGCGATAAGTCAGGGCTACTTCGCCTTCGATCCTTCGCTGTACTCCGAATACACGATTCAGACGTCGCCGACGGATACGACACAAGTCGGTCCATTCGTCGTTCCACCGCCGCAGTCCAACAACATTGGCGGCTCATTGAGCGTGACTACGCCAACGTTTCGTCATTTCACCGGCCGGGGTGCGATCACTCGCGGCGAGGTGCCGATATTCCGGGAGGCCGCGCCCGGAAACAGCTCCCGCATCGATGCGTCGCTCGATGTGCGCCCCACAACCGCGATCCGCAGCTCGCTGCAGTTCTCTCGTCTGACCATCGACAGAGACCTCGACGGCTCGCGGTTTTCATCGGAAA
>DATBXT010000216.1:0-5559 GCA_036514115.1 Gemmatimonadaceae bacterium | reverse complement strand
TCTTTCCGCGACGCGCGATGGAGATCACAGTCGATCGGGCGAAATGCATAGGTTGCACGCTGTGCACTGCGATGGCGCCGGAGCTGATGGCGATGGATGCGCAGCAGAAAGCGTATCCCCTGCAGCCGATCGTCGAATGGTCGCCGGCGGACGGCGATTTCGTGCACCACTGTCCGACCTACGCGATCGAGGCCACGAGAATAGATGTGCAGGCAGCGCCGGTGGCGCCGCCGACCGTTGATCCGACCAGAGAGCCCACGACCAGAAAGACTGGATAACTTCTGGCTTTTCAACGCTCAAACCCTTCTGAACCTGCAACTGAACGGGTGCGAGCAGTGAGTAACGAATGGTGCCGGGCGCGGAGTTCACGACGTCGGGACGTTTCTAAGCGCCCTTCACGCCACAGGCAGTGATCATCACGCCACGGAAGTACGTCACGGCGTAGTGAACTCGGTGCTCGCACCTATACTTCTCACTGCTCGCACCCGTTCAGTTGCAGTTACCAGCTGTTAGTTGTGTTAGATTCCAGTCAGCCTGCCGCCTCGCGATTGCCAGACGGCAGTGGCTCCGCTCCTACTGGCCAGCGCGTGGCGCGGCCAAGTTCGGAAAAAACAAAAATGACACACCCGAATTCCTTCGGTAGCCGGTCAACGCTGGACGTTGCGGGTCGGCAGTACACGATCTTTCGGCTGGATTCCCTCGCACAGCTCGCCGGCGGGAACGCCGAGAGGCTCCCCTTCAGCCTCAAGATCCTCCTCGAAAATCTTCTCAGAAACGAAGACGGCAAGTTCGTCAAACCTGACGACGTGCGCACTCTCGCTTCGTGGGACGTGAAGGGTAAAGTCGAAAAAGAGATTGCGTTTCGCACCGCCCGCGTACTGCTCCAGGATTTCACCGGAGTCCCCGCGGTCGTCGATCTGGCCGCAATGCGCGACGCGCTGGCCCGTCTGGGTGGCGACGCCCGTCTGATCAACCCGCTGCAGCCAGTGGATCTCGTCATCGACCATTCGGTGCAGGTAGACGAGTACGGCACCGAGGCGGCGCTGCTGATCAACGCGGACTTCGAGTTCCAGCGTAATCAGGAGCGCTACGCATTCCTGCGCTGGGGACAGAAAGCTCTCCACAACTTCCGTGTCGTTCCGCCCGACACCGGCATCGTCCACCAGATCAATCTCGAGTACCTCGCCAAGGGAGTGTTCACCGAAGTAGTGGGCAAGCAGACATTCGCCTACCCTGACTCTCTCGTCGGCACCGATTCGCACACCACCATGATCAACGGACTCGGTGTGCTCGGCTGGGGCGTCGGTGGAATCGAGGCCGAAGCGGCGATGCTCGGCCAACCGGTGTCGATGCTCATTCCCGAAGTTGTCGGCTTCAAGATGCACGGCCGCCTGCAACCCGGATCTACCGCTACCGATCTCGTGCTGACCGTCACCGAGATGCTGCGGAAAAAGAAAGTGGTCGGAAAGTTCGTGGAGTTTTATGGAGCCGGACTGTCGAGCCTTTCGCTCGCCGACCGCGCCACGATCGGCAACATGGCGCCGGAGTACGGCGCCACGATGGGATTCTTTCCGATCGACGCCGAGACGATCAACTACCTGAGATTCACGGGACGCGACGAGGCGCAGGTGCAGCTGGTCGAAGCGTACTGCAAGGCGCAGGGACTTTTCCGCACCGATGAGACGCCGGATCCGATATTCAGCGACACTCTGGAACTGGATCTCAAGACTGTGGAGCCAAGCCTTGCTGGACCGAAACGTCCGCAGGACAGGGTGCCGCTAAAGCTCTCCAAGAAAATGTTCAAGGAAGCGCTCGCCGCGGATCTCGAGCGCACTGGTACCGTCGCCGCGGTGGCAGCCGCAAAGCAGGCGATGCAGGTTGCCGCCTCGCCGCAGCTGTCTGCATCGGTGGTGGCAACTGATCCGGCGGACCAGGCTGGAGAAAACTCGAGCGTGCCCGTGGAGATGAACGGCCAAACATTCTCGCTTCGTCACGGGTCGGTGGTTATCGCTGCGATCACCAGCTGCACCAATACCTCCAATCCGAGTGTGATGCTCGCCGCCGGTCTGCTGGCGAGAAATGCTGTCGCCAGGGGCCTGTCCTCGAAGCCGTGGGTGAAGACCAGCCTCGCTCCGGGCTCGAAAGTGGTGACGGACTACTTCAACAAGGCCGGCGTGATGGGCGCGCTCCAGCAGCTGCGCTTCAACGTCGTCGGATTTGGTTGCACGACCTGCATCGGAAATTCAGGCCCACTGCCGCAGCCGATCGCCGAGGCAATCGAGTCGAACAAACTGGTCGCGGCCGCGGTGCTGTCCGGCAATCGGAATTTCGAGGGCCGCATCAATCCGCTGACGCGCTTCAATTACCTGGCATCTCCACCGCTGGTCGTCGCCTACGCTCTCGCTGGTCGGATGGACATCGACTTCAACACCGAGCCCGTAGGCGTCGGCAAAGATGGTCCGGTGTTCCTCCGCGACATCTGGCCTTCACCGAAAGAAGTCGAAGAAGAGATCCTGCGTTCGGTGAAAGCGGACATGTTCAAGACCCAGTACTCCAACGTCTTTCACGGGGACGACAACTGGCGGAGCCTGCCGGTCCCCGAAGGCGATCTGTACGCCTGGGATCCAGACTCGACGTACGTCAAAAATCCACCGTTCTTCGACGGGATGACGCTGACTCCGCCTGGAATTCGCCCGGTCGCCGGCGCGCGTGCCCTGGGAATGTTCGGCGACTCGATAACCACGGATCACATCTCCCCTGCCGGGTCAATCCCCGCCTCGAGTCCCGCCGGGAAGTGGTTGATCGAGCACGGAGTGAAAAGCGCTGACTTCAACTCATACGGCGCGCGGCGCGGCAATCACGAGGTGATGATGCGCGGCACCTTCGCGAACATCCGCCTGCGCAACGAGCTCGCCCCCGGAACCGAAGGGGGCTGGACGTCGCGCGCACCCGGCGACAAACCGCTCTCGATTTACGACGCGTCGATGGATTACCAGAAAAACGGAACCCCGCTGGTGATCATCGCCGGCAAGGAGTACGGCACAGGTTCTTCGCGCGATTGGGCCGCGAAGGGAACGCTCCTTCTCGGAGTTCGCGCAGTCATCGCCGAATCGTTTGAGAGAATCCACCGGTCCAACCTGGTGGGAATGGGAGTGCTGCCACTGGAATTCCTGCCGGGTGAGACGCGTGCCACTATCGGCCTGAGCGGATTCGAGACGTTCTCGATCGAAGGAATGAGCGAGGACATGAAGCCGCGCGCCACGGTGACAGTTCGTGCCCGGGCGTCAGACGGGACTGAGAAGACATTCCGGGCAGTATCGCGCATCGACACGCCGGAAGAGATGAGCTATTACCGGCACGGCGGAATTTTGCCCTACGTACTCAGGCAACTGGTCGCGCGTTGAAGCTGGTGCGGGGATTTCGGTGCAGAGCGCCGGGATCCCCAAGCCACCGCGTCACACGGGTTTGGCCGCGGCGTCCTTTCGTTTTCTGAGGCGAAAGTGGGGCGCCGAAGAATTGATCTGCTCCGTCAAATCGTTCTCCATCTTCTTCGGGTCCAGCGGCTCGAGCATCCCGCGCAGGTCGGGATCATCAGCCAGCTGAAGGCCGAGGCGCGCGTAAAGCCCGGCGACCAAATGGAGCGTCTTGGTGATTTCCTCTTCCATACGGAGGTTCACCTGCAGTGTGAGCTCCTCACGCAGCTCGCCGATACGTGACTCACGGCTTTGCGTCATGAGCACGAAGATCGAGAGGAAGATCGCCTCCAGAGAGACGATCGTCGTCAGCATGCCGTAGGGATACGGATCGAACTGTGGGAATCCGAACGCGGGGATGTTCCACACAATCCAGAAGACGAAGACGATGGCGTGAACGGCCAGGAAAGGCGTCGCGCTGGCGAAAGTGATCATCCTGTCTGCCAGCACTTCCATCGACGACCGATTCGCGGCGTGCTGCGCCTTGATGGCGCGGAACGCGGTGTTGATGCCCGCACTCCGGCGAAGGCGTCGCTCCGCCTGCGCCTTTTTGGCCTCAATCGGTGTAACAGTCTCTTCGGGGGAAGTCGGCGTTTCTTCCGACGAAATCGAGGTCTCTTCTGACAGAGTCGGACCCTCTTCTGACTGCGTGTCTCGTCTGGATTCGATCAGATAACCTAACGCAATCGCTCAGCCACTTCCTGTGCAGTTTCAATTCGTTAACCTTTCAGTAATGGCAAGCTCACCTTCGTTCACTGTCGGAATCGTACAGGAAAAAGTCGGGAACGACGTCGCAGAAAACGTTGCTCACGCCGAGGCGCGCGTTCGCGAGGCGGCGGAAAAGGGCGCGCAGATCGTCTGCCTCCAGGAGCTCTTCAACGCGCCGTACTTCTGCAAGTCCCAGAAGCACGAGCGATTCGATCTCGCCGAGCCCATTCCTGGCCCGACCATCGAGCGAATGCGTCGGCTGGCCACAGAACTGGAGATCGTAATAATCGTACCGATTTTCGAGCGACAGGCCGCGGGTGTCTACCGAAATTCAGCAGCGGTGATCGATGCCGACGGCACGCTTCTCGGCGCGTACCGCAAGATGCACATCCCCGACGATCCCCTCTTCAACGAAAAGTTTTATTTCACGCCCGGCGACAGCCATCTCGCCGACGATGGTGACCATAAGGGCGCCAGCGGATTCCGTGTCTGGAAAACCAGGTACGCCGACATTGGAGTCCTCATCTGCTGGGATCAGTGGTACCCGGAGGCGGCACGCATCACCAGCCTGCTCGGAGCCGAGATTCTGTTCTACCCAACGGCTATCGGCTGGCACCCGTCGGAGAAATCCGAGTATGGCGACGCGCAGGTTGAAGCGTGGCGCACAGCACAGCGCGCGCATGCCATCGCGAATGGCGTGTATGTAGCGTCACCGAACCGCGTGGGTCACGAAGATGAGCCAGGCACCGACGGCATCGAATTTTTCGGGCAGTCGTTCATCGCCGACCCGTTCGGAAGGATCCTTGCCGAGGGTGGAACTGAGCCCGCTGTGTTGGTCGCCAAGTGCGATCGGGCACTGATCGAGAGCACTCGGCGCAACTGGCCCTTCCTTCGTGATCGGCGGATCGATGCGTACGCACCAATTCTGAATCGCTACATCGGATGACCAGGAAGCCTTCAGCCACTTCCACGCGCAAAAGCGCCGCTCCGCTGGGAAGCGGCGCTTTGACTATGGAGCTGTCGCTTGCCCGGCGGATGCCCGCGGAGTGGGAGAAGCACGAGGCCACCTGGATCGCGTGGCCGCATCACGAGCCGGATTGGCCGGGCAAACTGGCGCCGATTCCGTGGGTCTATGCCGAGATCGTGCGCGCCCTCAGCGCCTACGAGCGGGTGGAGATTCTGTGTCACGACGAGGAGGTGGCGGACAACGCCCGCCTTCTGCTCGCAGCGCACGGCGTAAAGGAGGCCGACGAGAAATACCGTCTGCACATCGCGCCCAACGACCGCGTGTGGCTTCGCGATTCGGCGCCGACGATGGTCTATCGGGCCGACGGAATCGTAGAGCTGATCGATTGGGGCTTCAACGCGTGGGCGAAAT
>DATBXT010000215.1:0-12483 GCA_036514115.1 Gemmatimonadaceae bacterium | reverse complement strand
TCGCGTCCCGCGCGGCGAAAGAGGTTTGTGACGAAGGCAGGGGTGTCGGTGAAACCGGCCTTGGCGTCTACCTCGACTTTGCTGACGCGATAAAGCGCCTCGGAGCGGATGTCATTCGGGAGCGCTACGGAAATCTGTTCCAGATGTATGAGCGCATCACCGACGAGGATCCTTACCGCACGCCGATGCGGATTTACCCAGCCGTTCATTACACCATGGGTGGACTCTGGGTCGACTACAATCTCAAAAGCACCGTCGAGGGATTGCACGTCGCCGGAGAGGCGAACTTCTCCGATCATGGAGCCAATCGGCTTGGCGCGAGCGCGCTCATGCAGGGTCTCGCCGACGGTTATTTCGTGGTCCCGAATACTATCGGCCACTACATCGGCGGCAACAAGTTGGACAAAGTCACAACGGAGCATCCAGCCTTTCGGGCCGCGGAAGTGACGGTCGCCGAGAGCACGAAGAAGCTGCTTGGCATCGCCGGCAAAAGAACGGTGGCTTCGTTCCATCGAGAGCTCGGCAAGATCATGTGGGATTACTGTGGCATGTCGCGAAATGAAGCAGGATTGAAAACGGCGCTCGAAAAAATTGTCGAGCTCCGCGCGGAGTTCTGGCGCGATGTGAACGTGCCGGGCAGCGACGCCGAGCTCAACCAGGCGCTGGAGAAAGCAGGACGCGTGGCTGATTTCCTCGAGCTGGGCGAGCTAATGTGCATCGACGCGCTGCATCGCCGTGAGTCATGTGGGGGGCATTTCCGCGAGGAGTCTCAGACTCCCGATGGCGAAGCGTTGCGTGACGACGAGCACTTCACCTACGTGGCGGTGTGGGAGTATGCCGGCGACGGCAAGAGTCCTATCCTGAACAAGGAGCCGCTGGTGTTCGAGAACGTGAAGCTTTCACAACGGAGCTACAAGTAATGAAGCTCACGCTCCACGTGTGGCGGCAGGCCGGTGCCAGTCAGCCAGGTAAAATGGTGAAATACGAAGCGAAGGACATCAAGCCGGACATGTCGTTTCTCGAGATGCTCGACGTCGTCAACGAAGGTCTGACCGACCGCGGCGAAGTGCCGATCGCATTCGATCACGACTGTCGCGAGGGCATCTGCGGAATGTGCAGCCTCATGATCAACGGCGTCGCGCACGGGCCAATGAAAGGTACGGCGACCTGCCAGCTGCACATGAGGAGCTTCAAGGATGGGGACACGATCTACATAGAGCCGTGGCGCGCGAGAGCATTCCCCGTGATCAAGGACCTCGTCGTCGACCGATCTGCGCTGGACCGGATCATCCAGGCCGGCGGGTTCATCACCGCGAACACGGGCGGTGCGCGGGATGCGAACGAGATCCTGATCCCGAAGGAGAGCGCCGACGACTCGATGGATGCCGCAGCGTGCATCGCGTGTGGCGCATGTGTAGCCGCATGTCCCAACGCGTCAGCGTCACTCTATACGGGCGCGAAGATCACCCACCTCGGGCTACTGCCGCAGGGACAGCCCGAGCGCTACCGCCGGGCGCTCAAGATGGTCGAGCAGATGGAGCTGGAAGATTTCGGCAGCTGCACGCTCCATGGCGAGTGTCAGGAAGCGTGTCCGAAGGAGATCAGCATCGACACGATCACCCGGATGAATCGTGATTTCATCCGGGCGTCGGTCGTCGGTACGCGGCCCTAGATCAGGGCGCGGTGCGTGGCGGCGTGTCGCCGTTGAGGTGATGACGCTCCTGCGCCCGGTTCAGCCGCGTTTTCTCACTTCTTTTTTCGGCTGCGTCGTGCTGCTGGCGTGATTCAACCAGGCGATGCGCGGAGTTGTGGTGGGAAGGGGTCTTCGAAGAATCAGCTCCATTCTGTCCGTTGGTCGGCGCCGTGCCGTTGCCGTTGCTGCCAGAGTGGAGCTGTTCGAGGAATTTGCCGTGAGTTTTTGATCCGTGCTGGCCCTCTGCGTGATCCTGGGGGCCCTTCTGTACGCCTTCGCGATTCTGCATCAGTCTTGCGTCCTCCCAAAAACGGTGTGTCCACCCAACTTCGGCAAACGGAGGGCCACCTCTACAATCGAGGCAGTGTCACCCCCTGCTGACCCTGGTATTTGCCCTTCTTGTCTTTGTATGACACGGCGGGCTCTTCCTCGCCCTTAAAAAAGAGTACCTGAGCAATACCTTCGTTGGCGTAGATCTTGGCCGGGAGCGGCGTGGTGTTGGAGATCTCGAGGGTGACGAATCCTTCCCACTCCGGCTCGAATGGTGTGACGTTGGTGATTATGCCGCATCGAGCGTAAGTAGACTTTCCGACAGTTATGGTGACTACATCCCGGGGGATCCGGAAATACTCAACCGATCTGGCCAGTGCGAACGAGTTTGGCGGCACGATGCAGACATCGCCCTCGAATTCGACGAACGACTTCGGATCGAAGTTTTTCGGGTCGACAATCGAGTTCAGGACATTGGTGAAGATTCTGAACTCGGGCGCGACTCTCATGTCGTAGCCATAGGAGCTTACGCCGTAGGAGATGACGCCCGATCTGACCTGACTGCTCTCGAAGGGCTCGATCATCCCGTGTTCTTTCGCCATACGGGAGATCCAGCGATCCGATTGAATTGACATTTGCGGGATGCGGGAAGAGGAAAGCGGCAGGAGGCGACCTGAATTCGCCGTTCGCGGACTTCGCAACGCGACTCCGCTGGAATTCGGGGTGAATGTACGATTCTCGCACTGAAATCGCTACCGAACGGGAGCCGTTGAATTAGAAGATTGCCACAGGTAAATTCCGAAAAATCGCGCTAGTGAAATTTTTCACGAAGTCTGAGAGGCCATGTTTCGCGCCTACTTCCCGGTCCTGATGCTGTTCGGTTTCGTGGTGGTAAATGCGCTGGCGATCATCGTGATTTCGGCGCTCACGATCCGGGCGCGGCCGACGCCGGTCAAACAGCAGGCGTACGAATCGGGAGTGCCGGCACTGGGAGATGCGCGTGAGCGCTTCTCGGTGCGCTTTTACCTGGTAGCGATTCTGTTCATCATCTTCGACATCGAGACGGTGTTCATGATTCCGTGGGCGGTCTACTACAAGCAGCTGTCCTGCTTCGTGCCGCTCGTCGCTGACG
This sequence comes from Gemmatimonadaceae bacterium, assembly GCA_036514115.1. Classification (GTDB taxonomy): domain Bacteria; phylum Gemmatimonadota; class Gemmatimonadetes; order Gemmatimonadales; family Gemmatimonadaceae; genus UBA4720. Next base: position 9,388 of record DATBXT010000215.1, on the reverse strand, counting down.
CCTGTCCGGTCGGCCACATCTCGTTCTTCGGGCTGGGCGAAATGCTGGTGTTCATGCTTATCCTCCTTGTCGGTTTCGTATACGTCTGGAAGAAAGGGGCGTTGCAATGGGATTGAGCGCACCGGCTGATAACCGCACCGTCGCATATGCGCCTGAATCGCAGGAAGGATGGGTTGCGACGCGACTCGATTTCCTCGTCAACTGGGCGAGAGCGAACTCCCTGTGGCCGATGCCGTTTGGCACCGCGTGCTGCGCGATCGAGTTCATGGCCACCGCCGCCAGCGATTTCGATCTTGCGCGTTTCGGCATGGAGCGGATGAGCTTTTCGCCGCGCCAGGCGGACGTCCTGATCTGCGCGGGCCGCGTACCGTTCAAGCTCGCGCCGATCATCCGGCGAATCTGGCAGCAGATGCCGCAACCCAAGTGGTGCATCTCGATGGGGGCGTGTGCGTCGACCGGTGGGATGTTCGACAATTACGCGGTCGTGCAGGGGATCGACACCATCATCCCCGTGGATGTCTACGTGCCCGGATGTCCGCCGCGCCCCGAAGGTCTCATTTACGGCATTCGGATGCTCCAGGAAAAGGTGAAGAACGAGCGCGCGGCTGACACAGGAACTCGCGACGAGATGGAGCCTGATCCGGCGAGCCAGCTGTACATCCCGCCCTCAGTGATCGACGAGCTTGGAGAGCCGTTCGGCAACTCGGTGAACCAGACCAGGTCCGGGCTGTGAGCCGATTCGACGTCGTCAGAACGGGGGCGAGTGCGCCTGACAGCCAGCCGGTCACGCAGAAAGGCGTCTCGCATCGCGGAGCCGAAGCCAACCCGTCGGCGAAGTCGCTCCAGAGCAAATTCGGCCCGGCCGTCAAGCGTATCGAAGTCATCTGGGGCGAGACGGTCGTCTTCGTCGATCCGGCGTCCGTGCACGACGTGATTCGGTGGCTGCACGACGACGAGTCACAGCGCTACGATTTCCTGAGCGACGTCACCGCGGTCGAGTACCGGGACGCCGAAGTTCCCATCGAAGTAGTGTGGCATTTGCGATCGCTGCCATTCCGCCGATTTCTTCGCGTCAAGGCGCAAATTCCAAAAGGCCAGCCGCTGGAAATTCCCAGCGTGTATGACATCTATCGCTCGGCTGATTGGCTCGAGCGCGAATGCTACGACATGTTCGGGATCCGATTCAGTGGGCATCCAGATCTGCGTCGCATCCTGATGTGGGAGCAGTACAAGGAAGGATTTCCGCTGCGGAAGGATTTTCCGCTGCGCGGGCGGTTCAGCCGGTCCGAGCAGCTACGCCAGGCGCTCGCCCAGAATCCCGAGGCGCGGTACTCGATGGAAGAGCTGAGCATCGCCGACGCATTCGCCGAGTTGCCCGAAGACATGCGCGAGCGGCTTAGCAAAGGCGAGAGGACCGGCGAGTAATGAGCAAACGCACGGTCGAAGTCGAACTCTCCACCACGGGTCTCGATGCGCAGGGAAGGCCGCAGCGCGTTCCGATTCTGACGGACGATGGGGGCGGTGGGCTCGCACTTCAGGCGCCGCCGGCGTTGGAGCCGGATCTCGAGGGTGAGCACATGCTCATCAACATCGGACCTCAGCACCCGGCGACACACGGCGTCTTACGCCTTGTCCTCGAGCTCGACGGCGAAACCGTGGTTCGCTGCATTCCACACATCGGCTATCTGCACTGCGGCTTCGAGAAAATCGGCGAGTACCGGCAGTACAACCAGATAATCTGCTGGACCGACCGCGAAGACTATCTCAACTCGATCGGCAACAACGTCGCCTTCGCCCTCGGCGCGGAGCGGCTGTTCGGGATCGAAATCACCGAGCGCTGCAAGGTGCTGCGCGTGATTGCTTCCGAGCTGTCGCGGATCATGTCCCACCTCGTGTGGCTGGGAACTTTCTGCATCGACATCGGAGCATTCACTCCGTTCCTCTGGGCCTTCCAGCGCCGGGAAGAGATCTACCGCCTGCTCGAGAAGTGGATCGGGGCGCGGCTCACCACGTCGGCAACGCGCGTAGGCGGGATGGCCGCGGATATTCCGAACGGGTGGATGGACGGCCTCCGCCAGTTCATTCGCACCTTCCCGCACACGCTCGATGAAATCGATCGCGTCCTCACCAAGAACGCGATCTGGGTCGGCCGCACCGTTGGACTTGGCGTGATGTCGCCGGAAGAGGCGGTCAACTGGGGATTGTCCGGGCCGATGCTCCGCGCTTCCGGCGTCGACTACGACGTGCGCAAGGATTTTCCGTATCTCGACTACGAGACCTATGACTTCGAGGTTCCAGTCGGGACGAACGGCGACGTGTATGACCGGTACCTGGTGAGATTCGAGGAGCTGCGTCAGTCAGTGCGCATTCTTCAACAGGCAGCCGACCGTCTGCCCGACGGTCCGGTGAACATCGACGATCCGCGCATCATCTTGCCGCCCAAGTCCAAAGCGACGAGCGAGATGGAGTCGATGATCCATCATTTCAAGGTGGTGATGGAAGGGCCACGCCCGCCGATCGGCGAGTCGTATTTCGCGGTGGAGAGCCCGAAGGGAGAGAAGGGCTACTATATGGTATCTGATGGAACCGCCAAGCCCGTACGCTGGAGGATCCGTCCGCCGTCGTTCGTGAACCTGGCGGCGATACCGAAGATGGTCGAAGGACACCTGTTGTCCGACGTCATCGCCATCAACGCGAGCATCGACATCGTCATGGGAGAAATCGACCGTTGATACCGCCGCCGGAGCTGGTCGGTGGTCTCGAGTCCCCTGACTACGCGTCTCACGATCGCGCCGGACACGAGCCCTACGTCGCGGTTTTCACAGGTGATGGCAGGAAGGAGCTCGACGAGCTTCTCAGCCGCTACCCGCAAAAAATGGCGGCATTACTTCCTGCGCTCTGGATCGTGCAGCGCGAGCGTGGCTGGGTAAGCGAAGAAGCGATGGTCGAGGTCGCGGGTTTGCTCGAGCTGACACCCGCGTACGTCAAAGGTGTGGTGACCTTCTACACCATGTACCACCAGCATCCGGTCGGAAAGTATTTCATCCAGGTCTGCACCACATCACCCTGTGGAATCTGCGGCGCCGAGGACGTAGTCAAAGCGTTCCTGCGACACACCAATACCGGAGAACTCGGGGTCACGTCGCCCGACGGCAAATTCACGGTGATCGAGGTCGAGTGTCTCGGAGCGTGTGGCTTTGCAACTCCCGTCATGATCAACGAGAAATTCGTGGAATCGGTCAACCCCGATAAAGTCCCTGAACTGCTGGCGGAGCTCACTTAATGGGCTATCCGCACCTGCCACATTCCAGAGAGACCACCGTCCTCTCCAAATATTTTGGGGACGCCGAGGCGCGCACTCTGGACGGCTGGAAAAAACGCGGCGGCTACAAGGCGCTGGAGAAGGCGCTCGGGATGCAGCCGGCCGACATCGTCAATGTCGTAAAGGAATCCGGATTGCGCGGCCGCGGCGGCGCCGGCTTTCCCACCGGGATGAAGTGGTCTTTCATGAAGCCGGGCGACGGCAAGCCACATTATCTGTGCTGCAACGCGGACGAGTCCGAGCCGGGCACCTTCAAGGACCGTGAGCTGATGCGGTGGACGCCGCACGCGCTCGTCGAAGGCTGCGCGATCGGCGCCTACGCAATCGGAGCGGAGACAGCCTACATCTACATCCGCGGCGAATTCACCGAGCCGCTGTACTGGATGGAGCAGGCTGTGAAGGAGGCGTACGCGGCTGGCATCATTGGCAAGAACGCCATGGGCACCGGCAAGCGGATCGACGTCCACGTTCACAAAGGCGCGGGCGCGTACATCTGCGGCGAAGAAACAGCGCTCATGAATTCGCTGGAAGGCCGTCGTGGAAATCCGCGCATCAAGCCGCCGTTTCCGGCGGTCTCGGGCGTTTTCGGAATGCCGACCACCATCAATAACGTCGAGACGTTGATCGCCGCGGCGCCGATTCTACTCAACGGCGCCGACTGGTACAAGAAGATGTCGCTGTCGAATCCGAAGAGCACCGGTACCAAGCTCTTCTCCGTGTGCGGCAACGTGCAGCGGCCTGGCACCTACGAAGTCGTGATGGGTTTTCCATTCAAGGAATTCCTCTACGATCTCTGCGGCGGTCCCTATCACGGCCGGAAATTCAAAGCCGTCATCCCCGGCGGCGCATCGGTTCCGATCCAGACCATGGACGAAGCCGAGGCGACGCTAATGGATTACGAAGGCTTCGTCGCTCAAGGATCGATGCTCGGCTCCGGCGGGGTGATCGTGATCGATGACGCTCAGCCGATGGTTACGGTGATCGCCCGGATCGCCAGGTTCTTCGCGCACGAGAGCTGCGCGCAATGCACTCAGTGCCGCGAGGGAACCGCCTGGACCACGAAGATCCTCGAGCGCATTCGCGACGGCGAAGGAACCATGGAAGATCTCGACACTCTGTTCGACATCGCCGAGCAGATGACAGGGAAGACGATCTGTGTGCTGAGTGATTCGTGCGCGGTGCCGGTTGTCTCGGGGATCAACAAATTCCGCGGCGAGTTCGAGGCTCTCATTCAGGGCCGGCGTTTCCACCCGGTAACCGCGGCGGTGGCATAGTGGCCGAACAGAAAATGGTGAATCTCACGGTAGAGGGCCGGGCCGTCACCGTTCCCGAAGGCACGACGATCCTCGAAGCCGCCAAGACTGCCGGCATTCTCATCCCGCACTACTGCTACCACCCGGGCCTTCCCGTGGCCGGCGTCTGCAGAATGTGTCTGGTGGAAGTCGAGAAGGCGCCGAAGCTCGCGCCCTCGTGCGCGACGACAGTCGCGGAAGGCCAGGTCGTGCACGTGCACTCCGATACATCCCTTGATGCGCGCAAAGGCGTGCTCGAGATGCTGCTCATCAATCACCCGCTGGATTGCCCCATCTGCGATCAGTCGGGTGAATGCGAGCTCCAGGACTACACCTACCAGGAAGGCCGCGACGATTCACGATACCGCGAGCCGAAGCGTTTCAACCCCGCCGAAGACTTCGGGGGCGATGTCATCTACGTGCCGAACCGGTGCATTCTCTGCACGCGCTGTGTGCGGTTCATGGATGACGTGGCGCACGAGCCGACCCTGAACGTCAGTGAGCGCGGCGATCGCGCCCTGATCGGAAAGTTCGAGGGACGCGACATGACGCATCCCTGGGCTGCCAACGTCATCGATCTGTGCCCGGTCGGTGCGCTCCTGTCCAAGGATTTTCTGAACAAGGCACGCGCCTGGGAGCTCGATCGAACCTCGTCTATCTGCCCGAACTGCACCCAGGGCTGCAACGTGATCATGGAGACGCGTGAGAACCAGCTTGTACGCATGCGCCCGCGTCCCAACGAAAATGTGAACGCGTTCTTCATGTGCGACTGGGGGCGTCTGAACTATCGGTGGATGAACGAAAAGAACCGGGTTGACCAGCCCATGGTGAGGAACGGAGCCGGGGGACTCGCCGTCACCACCTGGGAGAGCGCCATCACCGCTGCGGCGCGCGTTCTCAACGGCAAGAAGGTTTTCATTGCAGCGTCGCCGATGCTGTCCAACGAGTCGCTGTTCCTCCTGACTCAGCTGATGCAGGGTGGCAGCGGCGCGTTCAGAGTAGCTGAAGGAGACGAAGCGCCGCTGCCTGGCGTCGAGGATCTCGCGCTCAGGCGCGAGCGGGCAGCGAATGTCTACGGCGCCGAGGCACTTGGCTTCAAGAAGACCAGGGATCTGCTGAATGGGCTTGGTCAGGGCGATGTACTGGTGATCGCCGGAGAAGATCTCGCAGGCGTTGACGCGTCTGCAGTCTCACGCGCCGGCGAGGTGATCGTGATCGGCTCGGTGATGCCACATGGGGCGGACCGTGCTTCAGTGGTGCTTCCGATCGCCAATTTCTCCGAGGAAGAAGGCACTGTCACCAACCTTCGCGGTCGTGTGCAGCGCTTCACTCAGGCGCGCCAGGCTCCGGGCGAGACCCGTCCGAGCTGGCTGGTGCTGGGCGATCTTCTTGGAGCGATGGGCAAGCAAAGCAATTTCTTCCTGCCCTCTGAGGTGTTCGCGCGACTCGCCAGCTCTCACAAGTCGTTCGCCGGGCTGAGCTACGACAGGATCGGCTTCAAGGGACTTCCGGTTGTCGATGCTCCGCAGAAGGGTCCGAAAACGCCGATCGCAGTGGGTGCAACGTGAGCGTCCACTTCATTCCCGCGCTGTACGAAGCAATCGATCCGAACCGCACGCCGGTGCAGGGAATGCCGTTTTTCCTTTTCACCGTGCTGAAGATGCTGATCATCTTCACCGTGTACATGGTCGGCGTCGCAATGCTGACTCTCGCCGAAAGAAAAATCTCGGCGTGGATTCAGGATCGTCACGGCCCAAACCGGGTCGGCAAAGGATGGCTCCAGCCGGCGGCCGACGGTCTCAAGAATTTCATGAAGGAAGAGACGATGCCCGCGGGTGTGAACAAGCCGCTGTTCATCCTGGCGCCGATCCTGTCGTTCATTCCGGCTTTGACCGCCTGGTGCGTCATCCCATTCGGCGCGCCTGTCGCTACGCGCTGGGGCAGGGTGGATCTCGTCGTCGCGGACATGCCGGTTGGATTTTTGTTCATTCTCGCCATCACGTCGCTCGGCGTTTACGGGATCGTGCTCGCCGGCTGGTCGTCGAACAACAAGTACGCGCTGCTCGGAGGGCTCAGATCGAGCGCGCAGATGGTGTCGTACGAGATTTCCATGGGAATGTCGACGATTCCGGTGCTCCTTCTCGCCGGTAACGTCAGCCTGAACAGCATCATCAATCAGCAGGCGTGGGGCGGCTGGAACGTGATCAATCTCACCGTCGCGTTCTTCATCTTCATGGTGGCGGCCTTCGCGGAAACGAATCGCCTTCCGTTCGACCTGCCCGAGGCGGAATCGGAGCTGATCGCCGGCTACCACACGGAGTACAGTGCCATGAAGTTCTCGCTGTTCTTCATCGCGGAGTACGCGAGCATGGTCACCGCGAGCGCGCTGATGGCGACGCTCTTTTTCGGCGGTTGGGATGTGCCCTTCACCGCGCACGACAATATCGGTCCTTACAGCGGCTGGCTGTCCCTTCTGTCGGTCGGAATCTTCCTCGCGAAGATCCTTTTCTTCCTGTTCGTCTTCATGTGGGTGCGCTGGACCCTTCCACGGTTTCGCTACGACCAGCTGATGTCGCTGGGCTGGAAAGTGCTGTTGCCACTGGCGCTCGTATACATCGTTCTCATCGCGGCCGTGATGCTTGGGTTGAGCGCGGCGGGAATCGGACCTGGCCTGTACCAGGCGGCCATTCTCGGCAGCATCAACATCGTGCTCCTCATCGTGCTGTTCGGAATGTTCGATCGCGGCCGCATAATCAGCCCTGCGTATGGAAGAATGCACCCCCGGGAAATCGAGCGGATGCGTCGGCTGGACCGACGCCCGCGTGTGGCAACCGCTGAGGCAGTGAGATAGAAATGGCAATCAAGGTGAAGATCGTGGACCGCCCCGTTGAAGACGTCAGCTACGTTCGCGCGATGTTCAAGGGAATGGGCCTGACCATCAAGCACATGTTCGACGTCACCAACCGCGCTACGATCCAGTATCCGGAAGAGAAGGCGCCGATCTCTCCGCGCTGGCGTGGCACGCATCGGATGTTGACGACTGAGACAGGCAAGGCGAAGTGCGTCGCCTGCGGACTCTGTCCGACGGTTTGTCCGGCCAATTGCATCAAGCTCGTTCCCGGCGAGGACGAGGAAGGGAACCGCTATCCACTGGTTTTCGAGATCGACGAATTCCGCTGCATTTTCTGCGGCTATTGCCAGGAAGTTTGCCCGGAGGAAGCCATCCACGTCGGGCGGCATTATGAAAACTCCGAGTACAGCCGCCAGGGATTCGTTTACGACTTGCAGCGCCTGATGGATCAGACGCACCCCGTGTGCGAGATGTGGGATCCCGAAGACCCGAAAGGCCAGTGATGGAGCCGCACTACCCGCTCTTTTACGTCTTTCACTTCTACCTGTTCGGCGTGATCGCTCTCGCTTCAGCGCTCACGTTCGTGACGCGGAAAAGCCCGGTGGCCGCCGCGCTGTGGCTCGTGAACACAATGTTCAGCCTCGCCGCGCTCTACGTGATGCTCGACGCTCAGTTCATTGGCGTGATGCAGGTGCTCGTTTACGCGGGCGCGATCATGGTCGTTTTTCTGTTTGTGGTAATGCTGCTGAACCTCGGGCACCCGTCTGAGCTGGCGGACGCCCGAGGCCTCGGCTGGAAGCTGGCGGCTGGTCTCATTGGGCTCGGCCTCCTCAGCGAGATCATGATCATTCTTCGCGCGAAACTCCCTGAGCAACTGGTTGTGGCGCGTGATTTCAACGAGCAACAACTGCAGAAGCTGAATGCGGTGGGCACGATCGCGGCGCCGCTCTTCAAGGACTATCTGCTCGCGTTCGAGCTGACGAGCGTGCTGCTGCTGGTGGCGATTGCCGGCGCCGTGGTCCTCGGCCGAGGAAGGAGCGTCGGTGCTCGCTGAGTCCCTGGCGCTGACAGCAGCGCTCTTCGTCATCGGTGTCGTCGGCGTCCTCGTTCACCGGAACGCGATCATTATCTTCATGTGCGTCGAGCTGATGCTCACCGCAGTGAATCTGACTTTCGTCGCCTTCTCCAGGTTCTACGGCACAGCCGGCCAGGTATTCGTGGTCTTCGTGATGACCGTCTCGGCTGCTGAGGCCGCGGTGGGTCTGGCGATCATCATCGCCATCTTCAGACACAGACAGACGATCAATCTCAAGGACATCAACCTACTCAAAGGATGATGCTTCTACAGACAGCCGTCGACGCCGCGTCGCATCCGCTTTCGGGAACTATCGCCGAGTGGGTGTGGCTGCTGCCGGTTCTGCCTTTGGCGGGTTTCGTGGTCAACGGGCTTCTGTCGCTGAACAGCGCGCGCTTTGGTCCGAAGGATCCAAATACGCCGGCCCACCATCCCCACTCGGAAGCGGCCGCGGACGCGGCGGTCATCTCACATGCTGAACAGGCGGGCGCGGTCGGCGACGATCACCACGCGGTGAAGCGTCATCGGTGGGCCACAGTGACGAGCATCGTCGGACCCGGCGTATTGATTCTGGCCTTTGGCCTCGCGCTCGGCATTTGGCAGGCAATGGTAGCAGGCCATCCCGACGTGCCTTTCGTCCAGAGGTACTTCAGCTGGATGCCCGTCGGCGATCTGCAGATCGACGCGGCGTTCCAGCTCGACCAGCTGTCGATGGTAATGGTACTCGTGATCACCGGGGTCGGCGCGCTGATTCACATCTTCAGTGTCGGCTACATGCGCGAGGATCCCGGCTATCCAAGATTCTTCGCGTATTTGAATCTCTTCGTGTTCTTCATGCTGGTGCTGGT
>DATBXT010000214.1:0-2054 GCA_036514115.1 Gemmatimonadaceae bacterium | reverse complement strand
CAGCGGGTAGCGGGTGCGGGTAGCTTGCCCTTAATCAGTTGCCCCACCGATTACGCCAAAACGACCTATAGGTTACCCTGCTCCCCCATAACCTCGATCGCCCGAACCAGCCGATCCGAAGCGTGACGCCAGTTCGTCTGCACCGCCTTTTGTGCAGCCGCTGAGTTTCCGGTGCGGATCGCGTCGACGATGGCGTCGTGCTCGGATCCGGCGGTCGATACTGTGTCCAGCAGCAACGCGATGTACATCCGGATGTAACGCTCCGCCTGCGGCTTGACCGCTCCATGCAGAGACAGAAGACGCGGTCCGGAGCCGGCCTCGACGTAAAGCCGGTGAAATTTCTCGTCCATCTCGTACAGCTTGCCCACCTGGGCGACTTTGGCAGACGCCGCGCGCCGAAAGTCGGCGTTCACCGTGCCGAGATCGCGCACCAGGCGCTCGCGGCTGTCATCATCGAGCTTCGCCGCGCCGCGCGCTGATAACCCCTCGAGCTCGCCGACGATCTCGAGCAGCTCGCCAACATCTTCCCGCGTCAGCGGCGCCACCGTCATCCGCGCCTGATGAGTCGGCGATGCGGTCACGTAGCCCTCGCGCTCCAGCCGCTGGAACGCGGCACGGATCGGCGTGCGGCTCACTCCGAAACGCTCGGCGACCTCCGTCTCGACAATGCGTGAACCAGGCGCCAGCTGACCGCGAACGATCAGATTCCGCAACGACTCGTAGAGGCGATTCGCTCGATCGGTTGCGCCGGCGGAACGACGTCCCTCGCCACGCGGAGTACGCGCTTTCGCTGCAGGCCGTTTTGCCATTGCGCCAATATAACGCGGAACTCTTGTCGTCTCCGACCGCCGACCGTTCAGTGTGTCAGACGCCGCGCAAAAATTCGGTCCCAGACGTCCAGCGCCGGCTTTGGGTTGAGAGCGGCGTCGACAAGGCCCAGCGTCATGAACATTACGAGAATTCCCGGCACCGGCTTTCGCCAGGTGCGCAGATCGAGGTCCGTGAAGGAAAGCTGGAATACCCCGATCGCTTTTGCTTCGTCGAGCAGGCGCGACTGGCGGGCAATGTACTGCGCCTGCATTTCGGTCGAGGTGGAGAAGACACCACCGACCGACATGGTGGCCCAGCCTCCCTCGACGACCATGAGCGGCAAAGTGCGTGTTCCCCTCAGCCGCGTGTAATAGTCGAGTGGAATGTCATCCGGATTTTTGAATCCCCCCAGGTACGGGTACGAGGAGAGCCCGAGGACGTTGATGAACGGGAAGTCGCGAACGTCCTGGTCGATGCCGGCGAATGGACGTGGCTCGGCAAACACACCAAGACGTCCCCACGCAGTCTCGACCTGAACACTTACATAAAGCGGTAATGTTGCCGCCGAATGAGAGCGCCGGATGTCGGATGCCGCGTCGTTCGTCATCCTGACTACCGCGCTGTAAATCGACCGCGGAGCCGTCAGTCGAATCAGATTGGTCTCGGCAGCCAGACCCAGATAGTCAGGGTGGAGCATCTCAACCAGCGTTCGTACATAGTTACGATAGAGCTGCTGCACGGCAGGCTCGGTAATGCTTCGATGCGCCGCCACCAGCGCTTCCGCCTCCTTGTCGCGCGCCAGTCCGTTGGTGACATCGATCGTGACCACCAGGCGCAGACGCTTGCTGCGGTAGTAGTGTTCCAGATCAACTCCGTCTTTGCGGAGAGCGTCGGCGGGTGAGCTGCCTGCAAGGAGCATCGCCCAAGGCACATCGAGGTGCATGATCGCGGCGTCGGATCTTCTGGTCCAGATCTCGGCTGACCGAATCGCGAGAGCAACGTCGTTAAACCTGGGCGGAACGATCGAGAATCCCATGAAATAGGATCGGTCACCACGTGATGTGGCGTCGGCAGCGCGCGGAGTGGCGTCGGGGATGCGTGGAGGAGCCTCGCGTTTAGCAGGTGCGCATGCGCTCAGGCCCGCAGCCGCTATTCCGGTCAGGAGTCTGAAGCATCTCATGTGGTTTGCATCTCCTCGTCAGCGCGCGTCCGCTGCCGCCCGTTTCCAAACCGCTTGCGCCTGT
>DATBXT010000213.1:0-3426 GCA_036514115.1 Gemmatimonadaceae bacterium | reverse complement strand
GCCTCCGAGACAAGTGGCCCGGGACCGAGGCCGGCGAGCCCACCCCGAAGGCAGCAGCCCGTCAACTGAAATTGACGCGCCGGCAGCTGATAGGTATCGTTGGTATGCATCAGGAGGTCGGCGTGCGCGGCAGGAAGAGCGCAAAAATATTCTGGACGGGCAGGAGCCAGGCCGTCCGGCTGCCCAAGGAGTTCCGCTTCGATGGCGAGACGGTGTCGGTTCGACGAGAAGGCAACGCCGTCATCCTCGAGCCTGCGAACGATTGGCCCGAGGGCTACGTGGAGTCGTTTGCGGGCGTGCCCGATGATCTTGCTCGTCCCGCGCAAGGCAAGGCCGAGAGACGAGCGCGCATCCGGTGAAGTTCCTGCTCGATACCGATACGTGCATCTACGCGCTCAAGCAGCAGCGAGGAGTGTTGGAACGGCTGCTCACGCAGAGCCCGGCGGACATCGCCGTCAGCGTGATCACCGAAGCGGAGTTGCGCACTGGCGCCGCCAAGAGCGACGCCGCGGCCAAGATTGGCCGGCTCGTGGAGAATTTCCTCCGACCGCTGACGATTCTCGATTTCGTCTCAACCGATGCCGCGACTTACGCGCAGATCCGCGCCAGACTCGAACGAGCGGGCAGGCCCATCGGCCCGCTCGACACGCTGATCGCGGCGCAGGCCGTCGCGCGCAAGCTGACGCTCGTCTCCAACAACCGAAAGGAGTTCGGCCGCGTGCCGAGGCTCGCCATCGAGAACTGGGCGGACCGTGCATGACCGTGCTTCGGCGTACCGGGCTTGACGGGTCCTGGCACGTGCTTGACGGACGTTCCCAGAGGGAAGCTCGCTCTTCCCGACGGGCTCGAAGGGACTGAAAATCCCCGTGTCGGTGGTTCGATTCCGCCCCTGGGCACTTCCAACACGCTGCAATCACATCAGAACCCTTGGCAGCGCGAATCCCTTCAGTATAGCGACCGTGCTTCGGCGTACCGGAACACCCGCGATTTCTCGATCGTCGTGCTTCGTTGAATCAGCCAATTGCGAGGCACCGAGCCGGGGATGCTCAATCACTGGTCCGGTGCCGTCGGGGTGACGTTCTCCCGGTCCCGCGAACCTGATCGGTCACCCGCGGTAGCCAGCACGCGTAGCTACACCTGAGCTGCGGGCACCGCCGTGAGCGGTGCCGCCCGCGGACCGGTCTTGATGCCCAGGCAGACGACCGAGGTGAGCGCTCCACCGGCGACAAGGATGGCCGCAATGCTCCTGAAAGCTCCGATCTCACTCGCGGGTCGCTTCCCCAAGCAGCACTGGAAGAACATCCGCACCACCAACGATCATCGAGCGCCTCAACGGCGAATTTCGCCGGCGGGTGAAGACGCAGGGCTCGCTGCCGAGCGAGGGCGCGGCGCTGCTGCTGCTCTTTGGCCTGATCGCGACAGGTCAGATCCGGCTGCGCAAGATCGACGGCTACAAGAAGCTGGCGGGGCTGATCAGCGAGCAGATGAGGCGAGCGGCTTAATGTCAGACTGGCATGCTATAGCGAGTATCGACATCAGCTGGAAGCTGCGGCCATTTCAAATTCCACACGAACCGGGACGCGACCCGGCTTTCATGTGGTCTCCTTGAGCTTCACTGAGAGTATCTCCGAAGGCAGAGTCTGACACGGAGTCCAAAAGACGCTCCCTCAGCATCTGCAACGTGTTCGAGCTTTGCTCGAGCATCAGGCCGAGTCGCGCTGAGCGATGCTCTGAAAAACGTCCGCCGCTTTTTCCGCCCCGTTCTGAGCCTTTGCTAGCGCACCTGCCCGCGCTTGTGCATTCTTTCGGAACGAAGGAGTGCTGAGGACCTTCTTCGCCGCAGCCTGAATCGCGTCAACGCTTGCATCCGAGGGCAACGAGAGACCACAACCCCACTCCTCGAAAGTTGCCGCAATCACCGGCTGATCTTGCGCGAGCGAGGGCATGATGATCGCGGGTACGCCATACTTCAGAGTCCGCATCGCCGTTCCGTGGCCACCGTGGGTGACGACCAACGCCGCATCGGGGAGCAGCGCTTCGTGATCGGCGTAGTCTACGACGACCGCGTTCGCGGGGACCTCGAGGGTCTTGGCGTCGATCGTGTTTGCCGTTGTGACAACGACACGAAGAGGTAACGACGCAAGTGCATTCAAAGCCCGCTGAAACTTCTCAACTGAGTTCTGAATCCCTGCCGTGCTGAAGCTGACGAGTGCCAAAGGCTCTGTTCCCGGAGGCAATCGGACAGACTCAGGCGCAATCGCCGAATTGTGCCCGCCGAGGATCGGACCAACATGTTGAACTTGGGTCGGGGCATCCGCAATCGCCGGCCGATCAAATTCTTCCAGAGTCGCGACGACGATCCGATCCGGTCCGCGCCAAAGCTGTTCCATTCCTGGTAAACGCCCCAGGCCCGCTTCCTCTCTCATCGCGATAAACTCGTCGATTTGCTTTTTCCAAGCGTGATAAACGCGGTGAAAGAAAGTGTAACAAGTCATGATCGTCGCGCGGTTGAACTTCGACACCTGTGCCAGTGCCGCGGGGAACATCGCATCCACCACGACGACATCAGGGTGATGAGCCTCGACGATTTGAACGATCTCTTCGCTGACTCGAGGCGAGCTCAGATAGCAGGCCATTCGTGAGAGGAGCGACTTGGGATAAGTATCGGCCTGCGTATAGGCATTTTCGATGACGATCGTCTTGAAGCCCGCGGCCTGAACACGCGAAACCATCTCGGGTCGTCCCGCAAACGTGACCGTATCGCCTCGCTTCGTCAGCGCCTCAGCGATCGCGAGGCTCGGAGGCAGATTTCCCGCGCCATCCCAGGTCAACCAAAGATACTTCGCCATATTCATTCTCCTTCTGAAAATCCAGGACTTGTAACTGGAGCGACGAGGCGCCGGACAACAGCCTTCGCGGCCTCCAGCGAAAGCTTCTGATCCCGGCGCAAGAGCTTCCATGTGTACCCTGCGACGGATACGAACGCCGCGAGGTTCGCGAGACGGTATGCGTGATTCGAAAAGAGGCTGAGGTCCACGGCGGGCGAAGCGGCATTGCGGGTGCGACGGATGAAGCCCGCAAACAGCAAGGCTCCCCCGATGAGGCTGGCGAGGGTGCGCGGATCGAGGAGGCCCCAGCCGCCTCCCTCGACGATCCCGAGCGCGATCAGCGCCACGCCGGCGATGAGCAGGACGATGCCGAACAGATCGGGCAGCTCGCTCGCCGCTTCGTCACGCGACTCGAGGAGCAACTTGTTGCCGCGGACCACGGCGGCGACGCCGACCGGGACGTTGATGTAGAAGACCCACCGCCAGCCCCAGGACTGGATGATGAGCGATCCCAGGGACGGGCCGGCTCGTCGCCGCCAGCGCACCGACCGCGCCCCAGAGGGCGACCGCGCTCGCACGGCGCGCCGCCGGGAAGGCG
>DATBXT010000212.1:0-4675 GCA_036514115.1 Gemmatimonadaceae bacterium | reverse complement strand
TCCACGCAGAAGCCAGCGGCGCAGCGATCCTCGTTTCCCCGGCGATCGGCTCGGAGCCAGTGGAAATCGCGTGGACAGTACCTTCGCCGGTGCTTCCGATGACTCGGGCGCTGCCTCCCCCCGCGGAAGATCCGGTCGTGGCCGCCGATGATGCGCAGCCAGCAACAGCGGCGAGAGCAATCAGAGCAGGTAGGCGCATGGGAACAGAGTCCGTAACAGGGATATCAGGGCCGCCAGCGGCGGCGTGCCCAATATACGGCGACGGCGGGAAGCACGACGATCGCCGCGAGACCGAATGTCACTGTCAACAGTTGGCGAACCGACATCGACCCTACCTTATAGTATGTGAGAGCAGCACCGCGCCCGCTCCGGTGCCGATCGCATCCCAGGTGAGATCTCGCACGCTGAAGAGATTCCCTGGCTGCCGCTGGTCGTGAAATTCCCGCGCCAGCCCAATACCGAGAGTAATCCCGATCGCGCCAGTGAGCGCCGGGCGGTGATGAACCCCAGACGCCTGTAGGAGGCTGTAGGAAACACTCTCTATGAACGCAGACATGAAGAAGTGTTTCACCTTGTCGATGCCGAACCACGGGTCCGGATGCGGCTTGACCGCCGCAGCCTGGGCGAAGACAACGTTGATCGCCATCAAGATTCCCGCGAGCTGATTCACTTCGATCTTCTCCGCGTTGACTTGGATGTTGCCCGGTTGCTCGCCTTCGATTTGATCCGTTTGCTGGTTGTCGCAGTTTTTCCGGCGCTCTTTGGTCTTTTTTGTGTTGGAGATACGTCGTCTCCTTTGTCGCGTGCCCAGGTCAGCGCTGTTCTCACCGTTCGCTGCCAACCGGTCACGAGCGCCTGTGCCGCCTGCCTTTCGATCGCCGGCGTAAATCGGGTGAACTGTCGTGTCCCGACGAATTCGGCTGCGTCGCGCCACACGCCGCCGCCGATTCCTGCCAGGCCCGCCGCGCCAAGTGCGGTGGTCTCGATCATGTCCGGCCGCTCGACGGGAATCCCGAGCACGTCAGCCTGAAACTGCAGCAGCCAGTTATTCGCTGACGCTCCACCGTCGACGCGCAGCGACTCGAACCTCACCCGGCCACGTTTGGACATCGCGCCGAGCATTTCGGCGGTGCCGTACGCCATTGCTTCGAGGGCGGCGCGGGCGAAGTGCGCGCGTGTAGTTCCGCCGGTGATTCCGACGATGGTTCCGCGCGCTTTCGGCTCCCAGTTCGGCGCCCCAAGTCCGGAGAGCGCGGGAACGAAATAAACTCCGCCGTTTGAATCGAGAGATCCCGCCAGTCGCTCGCTCTCGGCGGCATTGAACAGGATGCCGAGTCCGTCGCGCAGCCACTGGAGCGCCGCTCCGGCGACGAAGATCGACGCTTCCAGAGCGTACGCGGGGCCGCCTTTTTCATCGCACGCTACAGTCGCCAGCAAACCTTCGCCGGGTCGCGGCATCTTCTTACCGGTGTTGAGCAGGAGAAATGCGCCGGTGCCGTAGGTGTTCTTCGCCTGACCCGCGTCGCAGCAGCCCTGACCAAACAAGGCTGCCTGCTGATCGCCCGCGACGCCGGTTATCGGCAGCGACTTACCGAAAAACGAAGTACTGGTCTTACCGAAATCCCCCGCTGACGGCCGCACCTCGGGCAGTATCTCCATCGGGATCGAAAAGAGATCACACAGCTCCCGGCTCCAGCGGAGACGCGTGATATCGAACAGCAAAGTCCGCGACGCGTTGGTCGGATCAGTGGCGTGAACGCGACCACCGGTGAGCTTCCAGATCAGCCAGGTGTCGATCGTGCCCGCGAGCAGACGGCCATTCCGCGCGACGAATGCAATCTCGGGTTTCCTGAGCAGCCATTCGATCTTGGTGGCGGAGAAGTAGGGATCCGGGCGCAGTCCCGTGCGCTGAGCGATGAAGCTGGTTTTCCCGCGCAGCTGCGCGCAGCGCTCCGTAGTGCGCCGATCCTGCCAGACGATCGCGCGCGCCAATGGCTTCCCGGTATCTCGGTGCCAAAGCACGATCGTCTCGCGCTGATTGGTGATGCCGAGCACGTCCGGACGGACACCACTCGCTGCGATCGCTTCCCGCGCCGCCAGCAGCGTGCGCTCCAGAATCTCCTCGGCGTCGTGCTCCACCCATCCCGGCTGCGGATAGTGCTGAGTTATCTCCTGGTACCCTCGGCCGGCAACGCGACCATCGGCGGCGATGACGAGAGCTGTTGTTCCAGTGGTCCCCTGGTCGATGGCCAGCACGTGCTTCGTCGCCGCGTCGACGCGACGAAACGGCTTTACGACGCCCGCGCCCGCGGACACGAGCCCTTCGCCGCTGAGCGGATGGCTCTCCGTATTTCCGGGCAGACCGCTACTCAACCCGGACCTCGCGCCGTCGTTCCGGGAAGTATTCATCGAGGAAGTCGATCAGCGCACTTTCCTCCGGGGCGTGCCCGGGACTGTTTTGCGGCCTGGTCAGTTGCTTCGGCAATGAAATCGTAGTTCCGCTCCGCAGGTACTTCATAACGACGACCGGATGCACATAAGATTTCCGGCAGATCGTCGGCGTGTTGCCCAGCTCGGATGCGACCAGCCTGACCGCCGTAACGACGTTCTTCTTGCGCTCAGTCGGCGTCTTTCCCTTCCCCAGCTCGGCGAGCACCGTTGCCGCGCGCAAAGTCCCTCCCCACGTGCGGAAATCCTTCGCCGTGTAGGGAAACCCGGCGATGCGCTCGATGTAGTCGTTGACATCATGCGAATCGACATCGCACCACTTGCCGCCCTCCAGATACCGAAAGAGGCGGGGTCCAGGGGTCTTCAGCAACGCTGACACAAACCGCACGAAATCCTTACCCACAACCACATTGCGCTGCGAGATCGATCTCTTGCCTGTGTACTCGAATTCAACGGTCTCGCCGACAATGGTGACGTGAGACTTCCGCATCGTCGTGATGCCAAAGGTGTTGTTTTCCTTCTGGTATTTTTCGCTCCCGACCCGAAAGAATCCGTGCGTAATCAGGTGAACGATGCCGGCGCAAACCTTCTCCCTGGTCATTCCCCTTTTTCTGAAATCGCGCTGGATGCGCGCGCGCAGAGTCGGCAGGTCACGGGCCATCTGACGGACCCGGTAGTATTTGCGGAGCTCGCCTTTCTCGACTGCGCGTGGGTGATACTTGTACTGCTTGCGCCCGCGATCGTCGAATCCCCAGACCTGGATCGCGGCGCGCGGATTGGTGGAGACGTGCACGTCGCGCCACGCCGGCGGGATCCGCAGCGCATCGATGCGCTCCAGATCGCGCTTGTCTTTGACGACGTTCCCGCCTGGTCCCGTATATCGAAACCCGCGGGACTTCGAGCCTTCGCGGACGATCCACTTCTGCGCCATTTACTCCACGCCGCGGATATCGGCCAGCGGCCCAAGAGAGAATTTTCTGGGTAGATTTCGCCCTTAGCCGCCGCAAATCACCGGCCGCCGGAATCTACCGACAATCACATCACGATGCCCTTCCAATTCCTGACGCTGGAGATCGCGGACCGCGTCGCGACGCTGACGATAAATCGGCCCGACAAGCTCAATGCACTGAACGACGCCACGATCGCCGAGCTCGGCCACGCCATCGATGAGATCCGCATCAACGATTCCATCGGCGGAGTGATTCTCACCGGCGCCGGCCGCGCATTCGTCGCCGGGGCAGACATCTCGGAATTGTCGGGCCAGACTCCAGTGCTCGGAAAAGCACGGGCACGTGCAGGGCAGGATGTGTTCCGCCGCTTCGAGACGTCTCCCAAGCCGATCATCGCTGCCGTCAACGGCTTCGCACTCGGCGGCGGCTGCGAGCTGGCAATGGCGTGCCATGTCCGGATCGCGTCCGAAGCCGCGAAATTCGGGCAGCCCGAGAGCAAGCTCGGCATTTTACCCGGGTACGGTGGGAGCCAGCGGCTCCCGCGGTTGGTCGGCAAAGGACGCGCGATGCAGCTCCTCATGACGGGCGAGATGATCGACGCCGCGGAAGCATATCGCATTGGCCTCGTGAATAAGGTCGTGCCCGCCGGCGAGCTCATGAACTCCGCGCGTGAGATGATGAAGACCATCCTCGCCAACGGCCCTCTTGCCATTGCGCTTTGTATCGAAGCCATCGATCGCGGGCTGGAGATGTCACTCGATGAGGGACTCATCCTCGAGGCCAATCACTTCGGCCTGCTCGCCGCCACCGAGGACATGCGCGAAGGCATGCGCGCGTTCCTCGACAAGCGCAGCCCCGCCTTCAAGGGGAAATGAAGACCGTTGACCAGCTCGAGAGTCTGGCTTCAAAACATCGACATCCGTGATTTCAGAAATCTCGAGCGCGTAAACCTCGATCTGCCCGCCGAAGGTATCGCGCTGATCGGGGACAATGGGCACGGCAAGACGAACTTCCTCGAGGCCATCTACTATTTCCAGATTCTGAGATCGGTGCGCGACGCGCGCGACCAGGATCTCACTCGTTTCGACTCCGCCGGCTTTCACATCAGCGCCACGAGTAAGACCCCGAGCGAGCATCGGTTGGCCGTAGGATTCGACCGCACGAGCAAGAAAAAGAAAGTCACCATCGATGGCGCGGTGCCCCGCCGTCTGAGCGACGCGCTCGGCTCACTGCCATCCGTGATGTTTTCTCCCCGGGATCTCGAGTTGGTAGGCGGC
>DATBXT010000211.1:0-3298 GCA_036514115.1 Gemmatimonadaceae bacterium | reverse complement strand
ACCTCGTGGGCAACGCCCACGTCGCGTGGGTGCTCGGGGCCCCGGGCCTGAACGAGGCGACCGTGACAGTGGGTGATCTCCCACCTGTGCGAGTGGAAGCGACTGCAGTGGACGCCGGAAGCATTACGTGGTACGACCTGCTTCCTATCGGTGGCGCGTGTGGAGCGTCGATCGTGTCCTCGGTCATTGGTCTCGAAGCCGGTGGACAATTTTTCCGGCACGACGAGTACTCAAACGGGTCTCACTTCACCGGAGCCGGGCATTTCGGCATTTCCGGCAATCTCATATGGCTCAACACCGGCAACTTCGAAGGCGGTTCGTTCGAAGCGGGAACGGTGGACGGCGATCGACTTTCGTTTTCGCGCGCAGCCTGCGACGACGATTTCACCACGTTTCCCTGGATTTACCGGAAGCGAGCCGGATCGCCTTAACGCGTTTGTCGGAGCGGGCGCTGTCGTATCGCGTCCGCTCTCCAATTACCGCAGCTCGATTGGCGCACTCCAGTGAAAGGATCCCCACTCCATTGTGAGAGTCCCACGCCGCGCGCCGGTGCCGGCGACCGAGATCGTGAACTGGTCGACCGGCGTTGCGAGCGTTGACGATTGCATGCGCGCTTTTCCCACGTCGCGCGAGCCATCGTACTGGGTGCCCCATTGCCCCGACTGCCCATTCACTATGAGATCGACGCCGTTTGGATGCGGCACCGTCCACAGAGTGTAAGTTCCCGCGGCGAGCTGGATGCCGGCAAGACTTATTGGCGCCGACGTGCTGAATTGCGTCGCCGCGTTGGCGCCGGTCCTCCAGACTTTCTCATAGGGTATGACGTCGCCGAGGAGGACGCGCCCGCGCGCATGCGGTCTGCTGTAGTCGATGCTGATGGACGCGTTGCCGATGCTTCCGCGCGCTGTATCTCGCGGGCTCAGCTGCTTGACCGCACCGCTCGCCGCCTCGGCTGCTTCGAATCTGTTCGCAATACCTTTTACATCGGGCGGTGAGTCCACGCGCGCTACTTCCACCAGATAAGTCGAGCGCGCGCCTGAATACCTGAGCATGCGACCGGCCGAATCGAACGTTGCCTCACCCGCTCCCGACAGCCAGTCGTGCCGAATCTCCGCCTGGTTGCCCGACAGCAGCTTCACCACCCCGTGGTGCAGTGGGAACCGGTCGAACTCCCTGTCGATGTAGAACTGGCGCAGCTGTATCGTGTCGCCAACACTCCGTTTCAATGCCTTTGCCCGGGCGAGCGCTGCATCGAAGTAGAGCTCGTAGAGACTGTACATCTGCGGCACGTGCGCCATGGCGACCGCGCCGTTCGTGGCAAATTCATGACGCAGCTTCCCCGCTTTGTCGGTCTGAAGGATGTGCACGGAATCGGGCGTCACGTCCGCCACCACGTGTCGATCTCGTTGATTCTCGGGCTCGCTCGGCGTGTGGATGTCCATCACCAGGTGGCGAATCGCGCTTCCCTCGCCCAGCTCGATCTCGCTATGCCGAACGCGCACGCGGGGGAATCGGTCGACGCCGTCGACCATGACCTTGTTGCCTTGTCGACTGACACTCTCCACCGAGATCGTGTCCCGACCGAGTTTCGCGACGAAGCCATAGCGTTGTTCCGGCCCGCCGGGTCGGCAGGCGAGGAAGGTCAGCGTGACGAAAAGTGCTGAAAGGCGTGCGTTCACTTGGCTCCTTGGTTGACTATTAGACACACGCAAGTCGAAAAAATGTTCTTGAACGCGCGGAAGCACTGGCGGATTCTCACCAGCAAACGCATGCTTGCGGTGAACCCGTCCAGAGGTCGTTCATGCCAGTGCACGCGCAATCCGCCTTCAGCGCCCGCGAGCGCCTGAAGCCGCATACATTCGAGTTCGGTACACTAGGTCCTGAGGAAGTTGAAATCGCCATCAGCCATTGCGGCATTTGCCACAGCGATGTTCACCTGATCGACAACGATTGGGGAATCAGCTCGTACCCGCTGACGCCTGGTCATGAAGCAGTCGGCGAAGTCTCGGCTGTCGGTTCCGCTGTCAAGTCGCTCAAGATCGGAAGCAGAGTCGGTGTGGGTTGGCAGGCCGGAAGCTGCATGCACTGCGAATTCTGCGAGGACGGACTGGTGAATGTGTGCGCAGGGGGACAGCCGACCTGCGTCGGACGTCCCGGCGGTTTTGCCGATCGACTGCGGGCCGACCACCGTTTCGCATTCGAGATTCCCAAAGGCGTGAGCTCCGACGAAGCGGGGCCGCTTATGTGCGGCGGCGCGACGGTCTTCAGTCCGCTCGAGGACCACGACGTGCGCGACGGCGCGCGGGTCGGCGTCGTCAGCGTTGGCGGCCTCGGCCACATCGCCATTCAGTTCGCCAAAGCACGTGGCTGCAAGGTCACGGCGTTTTCCACGACTCCGAACAAGGAAGCAGAAGCACGCGAGATGGGAGCGTCGGACTTCGTTGTTCTTTCAGACTCGGACGCGATGTCAGCCCATGCGGCCTCGGTCGATTTCCTCATGACGACGACCCCGGCGGACCTCCAATGGGACGCGATGCTCGGCCTCGTTCGCCCGCGCGGTGCTCTGTGTCTGCTTGGAGTTCCCGCCAGCGCGGTGCAATTCCAGGCGTTCCCCGTTCTCGCCGGCATGAAGCGGATCGTCGGCAGCAACACCGGCAGCCTGCCCGGCATCAAGTCGATGCTGAACACCGCGGCGAAGGAAGGCGTGCGGCCGATAATCGAGCGCTACCCGATGTCAGACGTCAACACCGCGCTCGACCGTGTGAGACAAAAAACGGTTCGGTATCGGGCGGTGCTGGTTGCGTAGCCGCCATGTAGTCGCCCTCTGCCTCGTCTTTGGCGCGCGCCTCTCCGCTCAGACGGGGACCGCGCTTCCGCGCAGCACGCCCGAGCGCGAGGGAATCTCGTCGAGCGCCGTCCTCGCCTTCGTCAACGCCGCGGATTCCGCGATTGACGCGATGAACAGCGTCATGATCGTGCGCCACGGCCGCGTCGTCGCCGAGGGCTGGTGGTCACCGTACGACGCGCGCACTCCGCACGTGCTGTATTCGCTGAGCAAGAGCTTCACATCTACAGCTGTGGGACTCGCCGTCGCCGAGGGAAAGTTCTCGGTGGACGATCTGGTGCTGAAGTTCTTTCCCGGCGACGCCCCGGACTCTGTATCAGCGAACCTTGGCTCGATGCGCGTGCGAGATCTGCTGCGCATGAACACCGGCCAGGTAACAGAGGCTCCCCTCGGCATCACCGATGACCCGAAGCTCTCCGGCCAGACGTGGGTGCACCGGTTCCTCGCGCATCC
>DATBXT010000210.1:0-3308 GCA_036514115.1 Gemmatimonadaceae bacterium | reverse complement strand
CCGTGTCGAATGGATGCGGCGAGACTCGCAAAGACTTCCCGCGGGAGTTTATCGCGGAGCTGCCTGACACCGAGGGTATTGATTCCGAAGTATTGGGAGGTCGGCCCAGGTATCCCGTCCTCGCTGAAGCCGGGGGCGATGCGTGGCTCGCGAGTAGTGATGTCTGACAGCAGAGCTTTGCGGGGGGTGATTGCAGCGGCGGTCATGGGTGGCTCAAATGGGGTTATGGATCTGAAAAGTGCAAAACATACGTGATTGCGCGTTCATATTGGCGATTTCACTTCGAAAATGCAAGGAATTGGGCGCGATGCGTGCAAGATTTGCAAAAATCTAATAACGGGGATAGGTTGTGGCCATGCCTCGACATCGCTCCAGCGTACCAGACACCTCAGGCGCCAGCGCCAAAGACATTCTCGATCTCGCCGCTGCCAACAACGTTCGCTTTCTCAGACTGCAATTCACGGACATACTCGGCATCAACAAGAATGTCGAGGTTCCCGCCTCGCAGTTCGAGAAGGCGCTGGCGGGCGACATGATGTTCGACGGCTCATCGATTGAAGGCTTTGTGCGCATCGAGGAATCCGACATGCTCCTCGCTCCGGACCTCAGCACTTTCCAGATCTTCCCCTGGGGCGACGAGAACAGCCGGGTTGCCAGAGTCATTTGCGATATCAATACCACCGACAGCAAACCATTCGCGGGAGACCCCCGCGGTGTGCTCAAGAAAATGATTGCGCGCGCGGCGAAGCTCGGCTTCACGATGAACGCGGGCATGGAAGCCGAATTCTTCATGTTCAAGCCGCGGCCCGACGAGGCGCCCTCGACCATCACACATGATGTCGGGTCGTACTTCGATCTCGCGCCGGCCGATCTGGGCGAAGACGCCCGGCGAGCAATCGTCGACGTGCTCGAGCGCATGGGGTTCGAGGTAGAGGCCGCGCACCATGAAGTCGCGCACGGGCAGCACGAGATCGATTTCAGGTACGCTGAAGCGCTGAAGACGGCGGATAACATCGCGACGTTCAGGTTCGTGGTGAAATATGTCGCGCGCACCTTCGGGCTCACCGCTTCGTTCATGCCCAAGCCGATCTTCGGTCAGAACGGAAGCGGCATGCACACCCATCAGTCGCTGTTCCGCGGTAACGAGAACGCGTTCTGGGACAAAAGCGCGGAGTGGGAGCTATCCACGACGGCGCTCCACTATATAGGAGGGCTGCTTCGCCACGCGCGGGCGATCACCGCCATCACGAACCCGCTGGTGAATTCCTACAAGAGGCTCGTTCCTGGTTACGAGGCGCCGGTCAACGTTGCGTGGTCGATGCGCAATCGGTCGCCCATGATCCGGATCCCCGATCGGCGAGGGACGGGGACGCGGGTGGAGCTACGCATACCGGATCCGGCGGCGAATCCCTACCTCGCGCTGGCGGTTCAACTGGCGGCGGGACTGGACGGCATTTCAACCAACGCCGATGCGCGCGAGCCGGTGAACACCAACATCTGGGAGATGTCACATCGCGAGCGGCGCCGGCTGAGGATCGACGATCTGCCGCGCAACCTCGAGGAAGCCTGCGACGAGCTGGAGAAAGACACTGTCATCGTCGAAGCGCTTGGCGAGCACGTTTCGAATCAATTTCTGGCCGCGAAGCGTCAGGAGTGGCAGGACTACATCACCCAGGTCTCGCCGTGGGAGCTGGAGAATTACCTGGCCAAGTACTGATATAGTGAGGGGCGAACCCGCCGGCGTATTCGCCGCGTGGTCCGCCCCAGCAACGCAGGAAAGTTCGGCGATAAGCCGTGTCCTGCCGATCGATCCTACCTGCTTGACCGCTTTCTTCCGCTCGAGCGTTTCCTTCCCCCCGAGCTCTTTCTTCCGCCGGAGCTCTTTCTGCCACCGGAACGTTTCCGTCCGCCTGATTTGCGAGGGACTTTCGCTCCCTTCTTTCTCGCCTCTGAAAGCCCGATTGCTATCGCCTGCTTTCGGCTTTTGACGGTCTTGCCGCTCCTTCCCGACTTGAGAGTTCCCTTCTTGCGCCGCCGCATCGCACTTCCGACGCGTTTCGACGCGGCTTTGCCGTACCTTCTGCTGCCAGAAGATTTTCTTGCTGCCATTAGAATTGCCTCCCAAACAAACGGTGGGCGCCTTTATCTCCGAATCGGTGGCGCATGTTGTGCCAGATAGGGGTATCGAAGCGATTCCAGGACTTCTTTCCTCATCTGACATGACCAGTCGAACAGGTCTGGAAGCTGAAGCCATCAGCCGTCTTACCGACGGACTTCAACCGACCGCGATCCGGGCAATTCTTGTGCAATGCCTTGCCGGAGAGATCGCCCCGTCGACAGCGGTCGCTCGAATGCTCGCAGCAGGCAACGCGACTTCGATCCGAGGTGTTATCGATGATGTCACGCATCGCGCCGCCACGATGTCACGCGCGAGCGATCGACTGGTGCAGGACCGCGTCGACGAGCTCACGCAAGTCTTCATAGAGTCGGGCGCCGAGCTGGCCGATGTCAGCTCTCGGATTCAGCCAGAGGACCGCCACCCGCCGCGGGTTTCTCGCTCTCAAGAATTTTCGGATCGTGACGAGCTCCGAACCTCTGAATAGCTTCAAGAGTTGCCATGCAGAAGCCGGCCCATGCCAGTCCAATCACAACGCCGGCAACGACATCAGATGGATAGTGAACGCCGAGGTAGAGCCTGCTGATGCAAATCAGCAGAATGACTATCATGGCCACGAGCATTACCAGCGCCCTCGCCCATGCGCGTCTATGCAGGCGCGCCGCCAGATACGCGACCGTGCCATAGACGATCGCCGCGCTCATGGCATGACCTGACGGAAACGAAGAGCTGACAGCGCGAACCTCGGGGACAAAAATCGCGGGGCGCGGACGGTTGAACCCAAGCTTCAGTACGAGATTCAGCACGAGTCCGCCGAAGGTCGAGATCAGGAGGAGCATGGCGGAGTACTTGTGCTGAGTCAGAACCAGAAAAAGCGCGGCGACAGCGACGATCATCATTACCACCGTGCCCGTACCGAGCGCCGTGATCTCGAGCATGATGTTGTCCCAGGCGGTCGAGTGGTGCGCTCCCAGCCACCGAAGAACCGCGTCGTCGAACGCCTGACTCGCGCCCATTCGAACGTGCTCGGCTAACTCGACGAAGATCCAGGTGCCGAGCGCGGCGACGACCAATCCCGCTGCCAGAAAGATTCCGACCGCTCCCAGGAGCGTGCCGGCTTTGTCGACTGATGCTCTCAGGGCCGCGTAGAGTGGACCGGAGTAGGCCGAGAGCCTGCCGCGCTCGTCTGACC
>DATBXT010000209.1:0-10120 GCA_036514115.1 Gemmatimonadaceae bacterium | reverse complement strand
CTGACGGTAGGCGCGAACAATCCTCGCACCCGTGAGATTCTCCTGGGCGTGAGTCGTCAACGCCGAAAAATGCTCCTGCACCGCTTCGAACCGGTCGTGAATGGCCTTGCCCATCTTGATGGTGAGAATCGGCAGGAAGATGGTCGGCAGGAGAGCGAGCAGCGTCAGCCTGACGTCGATGCGCAGCATGAAGTAGAGCGCGAACAGGCCGCCAAAAATCGTATTCGTGAGGTACATCACCGCCGGCCCGATCGCCATCCGTACCGCGCCCAGGTCGTTGGTGAGCCGCGCCATTATGTCTCCGGTGCGGGTTTGTGCAAAGTACGCCGCGTCGAGCGTCTCCAGATGTGTGAAGAGATCGTTGCGCAGGTCGTACTCCATCCATCGGCTGACGCCGTTCATCAGCTCGCGCATGCCGTATCTGAACACTCCGCCGATGATGGCAGCGAGGACGATGAGTCCACTCAGCTGCCAGACGGTGTGCATCGGCGCGCCAGTGCCGATCGCGTCGATGGCTCGTCTCAGTAACCAGGGAATCACACTGGTGATTGCCGCCGACGCGAGCACGATCAGGAGCCCCGACGCGAAGGGGATCCAGTATGGCTTGTAATATGGCGCAGCAGTCCGAAGGTGCTTCATATTTGGCATGTGGATTGCCGTCCACAATCATTCATGAGCTTGGTTTTAACCCAGGCCACAAGGGGAGGAGACTTCATGGTGCAATATATTCCGCGGCTGAATGCGACGCTGGTATTGTCGGCGGCGCTTTTCATCGGCGCGTGCGCGAAGACCGACAACAACACCGCGGCTGCTGATTCCGCGCTCAACAAGGACATTCAGCTCGCAAATCGGGACACCGCCGCGCAGCCGGCGCTGACCGACGTGCCCGCGAGCTCCACGGCTCCCGCACCCGCGGTCGTTACGCCCAAGACCACGACGTCGAGACCTTCGACTTCGACCAGCCGGCCGACGACGCGCACCTCGGGCAGCTCTGGTAGCACGAGTGCGAGCAGACCCACGACCTCGGTTACCGCCAGCGGAAACACCGTCACCAGAACTTCCGCCGGCAGCGCCCGGCGCGTCGGAACCATTCCGGCCGGTGCC
Organism: Gemmatimonadaceae bacterium; assembly: GCA_036514115.1. Lineage (GTDB taxonomy): Bacteria > Gemmatimonadota > Gemmatimonadetes > Gemmatimonadales > Gemmatimonadaceae > UBA4720. Next base: position 9,016 of record DATBXT010000209.1, on the reverse strand, counting down.
ACGATCAACCTCGCGTCAGGCGAGAAGATCTGCACCAACACCAACAAGGTCGGGAATCGCTTCAACGCCACCGTTACCAGCGCGATCACCGGGTCAAACGGAGCGGTGATTCCTGAAGGTGCCACTGCCACGGTCGAAGTCACAGACCTCAAGCGCAGCGAGAACGCCAACGACAATGTCGTAATGGGCTTCCGTGTCGTCGCCGTCACGTTTGGCGGCCACACGTATCCGGTCAGCGCCACGACGAGCTATGCGCAGGTGGACAAGGTCAAGAACCAGCCGAAGAGCAAAGATGTGCAGAAGGTCGCAGGCGGTGCAGCTATCGGCGCCATTGCCGGACAGATCCTCGGCAAGAGCACGAAGTCGACTATCATCGGAGGCGCGATCGGCGCTGCTGCTGGAGCCGGAGTCGCCGCTGGAACCTCCAACTACGAAGGCTGCGTCAACTCAGGCGGCCGGATTACCGCTACGCTCAACTCGTCGACTCAGGTTCAAATCTGAGGAGCCAGCGGTACCAGAAGCCGGCGTGAGAAATCACGCCGGCTTTTTTTTTGCGGGCTAGAAGCCGATTGCCGCTCCGCCGCGGCCGCGCGGATCGTCCAGCCCTTCGTATCCGCCCTTCACACGCATGATCGACGCGGCCTCGGCGACCCCGCCACGCTCATAAACGAAATGCCCCATCGCCCGCAGTCTTGCGACCACCGCCGGGGCGAATCCACCGACCTCGAGCTGGATCGAATCCGGTAGCGACTGGTGGTGCACACGTGGGGCGCTCACCGCGTCGGCAAGGTTCATCCGCTGGTCAATGATGTTGAGAATGATCTGGGACGTCGCCGAGATGATGCGAGGACCGCCGCGCGCTCCCGTGACCAGCAGCAATTGTCCTTTCGGATCGAGAACGATCGTCGGCGACATCGCGCTCAACATTCTTTTGCCGGGCGCGATTGCGTTCGCCGATCCCTGAATCAGCCCAAACATGTTTGGGGTTCCGGGCTTGCTGGTGAAATCGTCCATCTCGTCGTTGAGAAAGAATCCGGCGCCGCGGACGAACATACCGGAACCGTACAAGTCGTTGAGAGTCGTGGTCGTGGCTACCGCATTGCCGAACCGATCGACCACCGAGTAATGCGTCGTCTCGTTCCCTTCACGTAGCTTCGCTACTTCGCTCGTCGGATCCGCTCGATTGCGAGATATGCTTTTCGCGATGCCGCGCGCGTACGTCTTAGTTATCAGCTCTCCGGGCACTTTGACGAACGCGGGATCGCCGAGCTTGGAATTGCGATCGGTGAACGCTCTCTGTGAAGCAGATGCGACGGCGTGAATTTCGTCAGCGGTGCCGAAGCGTGCAGGCGCGCCATACGCTTCGAGGATGTTCAGCATCTCCGTTATCGTCGTGCCACCAGACGATGAAGGCGGCATCGCGATCAGTGAATACCCGCGGTAGCTCGTTCTTAGTGGCTGCCTCCAGACCGCGCGGTATGCCGCCAGATCCTCCTTCGTAATCAGCCCGCCGGTCCGGCGCATTTCGGCAGCAATGGAATCGGCGATGCTGCCGCGATAGAATGCCGTGGCACCCGAATCCGCGATCAGCGTGATGGTGTGTGCCAGCGCCGGCTGCACGAACCGCGTACCTATCACGGGGGCGGCGTCGTTCGGCAGGAACGTCCCGCGGCCCGAGAAGTCCTGGATGCGGTACTTCGCGTTCACGACGGAGCGTTGGAAAGTCGAATCAACGATGAAGCCCTGGGTGGCCAGTCGTATCGCCGGCGCCAGAACGGTCGCGAGCGGGAGCGATCCGTATTTACGATGCGCTTCGATCAGTCCTGCGACCGCGCCCGGAACCCCGGGGGCCTTCGGCCCGATCAAACTCTCGCCGGTCACCTTGCCATCAGCACCCACATACATGTCGCGCGTTGCGGCGAGCGGAGCTACTTCGCGGTAGTCCAGTGCGGCGACCCGGCCATCCGCCATGCGAATCACCATGTATCCGCCACCGCCGAGATTGCCTGCTTCGGGGTAGGCAACTGCCAGCGCAAAACCGGTTGCGACGGCGGCGTCAACAGCGTTGCCACCCCTCTTCATGATTTCAATGCCCGCTTCACTCGCAAGCCGGTTGTTGCTCGCGACCATCGCCTGACGTGCAAAGGAGGCCGCACGTCCGGCCGGGAATCGCCACGTCTCGGGGAACACGGCGCGCACACGCGGTGGAATCGCCGGATCGCCGACCGTGCGCACCAAAGGCGGCGCGGCCGCGACGATCAGAGAAGCGCCAAGAACAGCGGCGAGAAAGCCTGCTTTATTCATGGCCGCCTATCGCCGCGACACAGACCGGTTCCCGAATCCCATTCGCAGCTGCAGCCGTAACCCAGGCATGGTGTTGGTGTTGCTGACGCCGTTTGACTGTCCGCTGCGCTCATGCAGGGCAATGGTCCAGTCCCACACGACGTCCAGATTGGTCCGCTCATTGAAGCCGTATCCGAAGCCCCAGTCGAACGTGAACAGCGGATCGATGTTGTTGCCACCCGCCAGTCTCGCTCCGTCGGAATCGCGCTTGAGATTGTTGTATGCGACGATTCCCGCGCCCGCCTCGACCACCGAGTGGAGCCCGGCGCCCGATCCGTAATGGAGCATCCCGAGGAGCGACATCATGTCGAGATGGGCGTCGCAGCCCGCCGCACCGCAGCGCGTTCCCGAGGCTGACCCGGGAAGGGGCACCGCGAGATTGCTGGAGTACACGAACGGAACCCTCGCGTAAGTGCCCGAAACCCCGAACGAAGATCCGTTGGTCCACCCTTTCTCGATCGCTGCGCGATACTGAAGGTTTGTCGAATTCCCGAAGTTCCAGGTGCTTGCCGTCGCGCCATCGTTGACGCCCTCGCCGCGCACTCCACCAATTCCCCCCGACACCCAGTAATCAGGATCGGGAGTGAACACGCGATGTGGCCTCTGCCCACTCGCACTCGCCGCGACTAACGCAGCCATCCAAAAAGCAAACGAGAAACGCCTCATTGTCATCTCCAGAGTTGTCTTGCAATCGGCTTGAGGCGTCGGGTATGTTTGGTCGTGCCTCCCACTGCGCCCTCGGCGACACGTTGATGCGAGCTGCAGCGACCTGATGCTGGACCCCCGCGAAACGGAGCGTCGCAACCCGCGTACCGCCTCCATCGATCTCGCATCCACCCTCGAGATCGTAGACCTGATAAACGCTGAAGATAAGAGAGTTCCCGACGCGGTGGCGACCCAGCGCGAACAAATCGCGCGGGCGATCGAGCTCGCCGAGGCAACGTTCCGTCGCGGTGGAAGGCTGTTCTACGTAGGCGCGGGGACTTCGGGGCGCCTCGGCGTGCTCGATGCGAGCGAATGTCCGCCCACCTTCGGCACCAATCCCGACATGGTGCAGGGTATCATCGCCGGCGGATTGCCGGCGCTGACACGAGCGCAGGAAGGGGCGGAAGACATCGTCGGCAACGGCGCGCTCGTCATCGACGAGCACAAAGTCGACGAAAAGGATTTCGTGGTAGGTATCGCCGCCTCAGGAACTACACCCTACGTCGGTGCGGCGCTCGAGCGCGCCGCAGAACTCGGTGCGAGCACCGCAATCGTCGCCTGCTCACCGCCGCCTCCGGCTCTGCTCGCCCGCGTCGATCTGGCGATACTGCCTATTGTCGGCCCCGAAGTTGTAACTGGATCCACTCGCATGAAGGCGGGCACGGCGACCAAGCTCGTGCTCAACATGATAACCACCGGCGCGATGATCCGACTCGGGAAAACCTACGGCAATCTGATGGTCGATCTGCGCGCCACCAACAACAAGCTTGTGGACCGCAGCCAGCGGATAGTCATGGAAGTCTGCGGTGTGTCGCGTGATGAGGCGACGACGCTTCTCGAGCGAGCGGGGAAAAGCGTCAAGCTCGCCATCGTGATGCAGAAGCGCGGCGTCACTCGCGAAGAAGCGGAAAAGCTCCTCGCCGACAATGGCGGCGTTGTCCGCCGGGTCACCAAGGACCCGCCCCCACCCATTCCAGCGCAATAGATGTCATCGGGCGTCGTGGTCGGCCTCATGTCGGGGACATCGCTCGACGGAATCAGCGCCGCCGTCGCACGATTCACTGATGCCACCGACGGTCGGATCGACGTCGACCTGCTTGCTTACCACTCGCGCGCATACACCGCCGCCGAGCGCACGCGATTGACGGCTGCGCTCGGCGCGGGGACTCCCGCGGAGTATTGCCGCGTCAATTTCGATCTGGGCGGGTGGCTGGCAGATGCCGCCATCCAGGTGATGGCGGAAGCGGGCGTGGCGCGATCCGATATAGCGGCGATAGCGTCGCACGGCCAGACGATCTGGCACGAGCCCGGACACTCGACCTGGCAAACCGGTGAGAGCGCTGTGATTGCCGAGCGAACCGGAATCGATGTGATCAGCGACTTTCGCGTACGCGACGTGGCCGCGGCGGGGCAGGGCGCTCCCCTCGTTCCGATCGCCGACGCCATGCTCTTCTCGTCAGCAGCCGATTGGCGCGGCCTTCAGAACCTGGGTGGCATCGGCAACATCACGGTCGTCCCCCCGCATGGGCAAATCGACGGAGTGCGCGCGTTTGACACCGGTCCGGGAGTCGCGGTGATCGATGGCGTCACCAGAGTTCTTCGTCCGGACCTTCCGTACGATGTCGATGGTCAGCTGGCGCGCGCCGGGCGGCCGGTCACGAAACTCGTGACCGAGCTGATGGCGCACCCGTACTTCGGTATGGAACCGCCCAAGTCGACGGGACGCGAGCTGTTCAACTCCGACTACGTCCAGAAGCTGATATCGGCGGCGCGTTCCGCGGGCGCATCGGACGAGGATGTCATCGCCACCGCCGTGCAGCTTACCGCGGAGAGTGTCGGCGACGCTTATCGACGCTTCATCCCCGAGCCGGTGAGCGAAGTGCTGGTGTCGGGAGGCGGCGCCAGGAATCCGGCGCTGTTCGATGCGATCAGCAAAGCGGCAGCGCCAATGGTCGTCCGCCATTTCGACGAAGTCTTCTTTGATGGAGAAGCAAAGGAGGCAGTGGCCTTTGCATTGCTTGGATACCTCCACGTGACGAAACGTCCCGGAAACGTCCCCTCGGCAACTGGCGCGCGCGGCCAGCGAATTCTGGGTAAGCGCACACCGGCATGAGCGAAGTCGCCGAGCTGTTTTATCCCGCGATCCGATGGGACGCGACCACGGGGTACGAGACGGAGCGCCCGGCGATCGATGCGGCGCTCAAGCTTGGCGTCGGCGGATTCATCCTCTTCGGAGGTCCATCCGAGCACGTCGCGGCACTTACCGAGGACCTTCATTCGAAATCGCGTGTGGCGCTTCTGATCGGTGCGGACCTGGAGCGCGGTGCCGGACAGCAGTTCGCGGGACAGACCGCGCTCCCGCCTCTGGCGGCGATCGCTTCCCTCGAAGATCTCCAGGCAATACGCCGCGCCGCCGCGGTTACCGCGCGCGAAGCGCGCGAGCTGGGAATCAACTGGGTCTACGGCCCGGACTGCGACCTGGATATCGAGCCGAACAATCCGATTGTCGGCACCAGATCTTTTGGCGCTGATCCGGAGCGAGTCGGCGACTACGCGGCGGCGTGGATCGATGCATGTCAGGCGGAGGGCGTCCTGGCTTCGGCCAAGCATTTTCCCGGTCACGGCCGGACGACCGTTGACTCCCACAAGGAGCTGCCGCGCGTCGAAGTGTCCGCGAACACTCTTCGCGAAACCGACCTGGTTCCGTTCAAGCGCGCCATCGAGCGTGGCGTCGCGTCGGTGATGTCGGCTCACGTCGCCTTTCCCGCGCTCGATCCGAGCGGTGCCCCTGCAACGCTGTCAGCTCCGATTCTCACCGACCTTTTGCGCCGCGAGCTGGAGTTCACCGGCATCGTCGTTACCGACGCGCTGATAATGGAAGGCGTGTTGGGCGGCGGAGAGTCGGAGGCGGTCGTTCGGGCGTTGGCGGCGGGCTGTGACTGCATGCTCTATCCCGCCAACGTCGCCGAGTCCGAGCAGGCGGTGCTGCAAGCCATTCAGGACAAGCGCCTCGACGGCGACGCCATCCATCAGTCCATTGAGCGCCGACGCCGATGGGCGAGGTGGGCGGCGTTGTCCCGTGACAGCAACCGGCCAGCTCGCGACGAGACGGGGTGGGCCGCGCAGATCGCCGAGCAGGTTGTCCACTCGCTCCGCGGCAAGGCGTCCCGACTTCCGCAGCCGTGGAATCTTGTTATCGTCGACGACGATGTCGGGGGTCCTTATCCGGCTCCGTCACGTGAGCCATTCATCTCTGCGCTTCGGACGGGAGGCGTCGAGCTCCTGACCGGCGACGCGCCTGCGACCAGTGCCCCGGGGGCGACGGTCATCGCATTGTTCGGCGACATTCGCGCCTGGAAGGGAAGGCCGGGCTTCTCCGCCGGCGCAAAGGAGGCCGTGCGGCGCGCGCTCCAGGAAGCGAGGACCAGCGACAGGCTCATCGTTCAGTTCAGCCATCCCCGACTTGCCAGCGAGCTCGATGTGGACGCACCCATCATCTGCGCCTGGGGCGGGGAAGCGGTCATGCAACGGGCAGCCGCTCGAGTCATGCTGCGCGAGCTGACCGGCGCCACCGAGAAAAGATTCGAGACAACCAGAGAACGGCAGCTGCCGGGTGAAATGTGACCGAAGACACCACCGCTAAACCGCCGCTGCTCCGCATCTTCGGACAACCGAAGATGGCGACGCTGCTCGTTCTCGGCTTCTCGTCCGGCCTTCCGTTTTATCTTACCAGCAAGACGCTCCAGGCGTGGATGACCAATGCGAAGGTGGACCTCGCAACCATTGGATTCTTCAGCCTCGTCACGCTCCCATACTCGCTGAAGTTCGTCTGGGCGCCTCTGATGGACCGCTACATACCACCGTTTCTCGGGCGGCGGCGCGGCTGGGTGTTCATCACCCAGGTCCTGCTGCTGCTCGTGATTGCGGCGATGGCTCTCCACGATCCGCGCACCGGTCTGAGGATGCTGGCGGTCAACGCCATCGCCATCGCCTTCTTCAGCGCGTCGCAGGACATCTCGCTCGACGCTTACCGCACTGATGTCCTCGAGAACCGTGAAATGGGCGCGGGCGCGGCGGTTTTTGTGATGGGCTACCGCATCGCGATGATCACGACAGGAGCGCTGGCATTTTTTCTTGCGGACCGAATGTCGTGGAACACCGTCTATCTGCTGATCTCGCTGCTGATGCTGATCGGTATCGCGGGAACTTTTGCGGCGAACGAGCCCGTCCTGAATGAGGCGCCGCCAAGATCTCTCGCCGAGGCAGTAGTTCTTCCCTTCACAGATTTCTTTCAGCGTGCTGGAGTTCTGCGCGCGCTGCTCGTCCTGCTCTTCATCGTCGTTTACAAGTACTCTGACAGCCTGGCGGGCAGCATGACGACGCCCTTCCTGCTTCAGGCTGGCTTCTCGCAGAGCGAGGTCGGTGCTGTATTCCTCGGCGTCGGAGTCATCGCGACCATCGTCGGAGTCCTCGCCGCCGGGGCGACGATCGGCAAGCTTGGAATCAACCGCTCGCTCTGGCTCTTCGTCATCTTCCAGGGGCTGAGCAATCTCACCTATTACGGCTTGTCGCTTAGCGAGAAGAGCCACAGCCTGATGGTGACCGCGGTCATCACCGAGAATTTCGGCCTCGGTCTCGTCACCGGCGCGATGACGGCCTATTTGATGAGCATGTGCAACAAGCGATTCACTGCGACGCAGTTCGCGCTGCTTTCCAGCCTGATGGCGGCCAGCCGCGACATTCTGGTGGCGCCGGCGGGAAAGATCATCGAATCACTGGGCTGGCCGGGATTCTTTCTGTTGACGGTGGCGATGGCTGTTCCGCCGCTGCTGTTGCTGCCATTCATCGCGCCGTGGTCGCGCGAGCTCCCGATTGGAGCCGCTTCACACACCGGTGAAACGGTTCCCGCCGGCCAGACTCAGGCCGAGGGCCGGCGGTAGGCTTCTTCGGATGTGCGCAGCCGTGCCGTGACGACGGTCACGTTGTCGGGCGCACCGGTGTGCATCGCTTCTTCCACCAGCGCTTCGCAGATCTCCTCGGGATGTCCGACGCCGCGCGTGATGCGCCCGATCTCGTCGTTTGAAACCTGGTTGGAGAGCCCGTCGCTGCACAGAATGAGATAATCATCATTCTCGAGCTTAACGCGGTAGAAATCCGTGACGACTTTCTCCTCGGGACCAAGCGCCTGCAGAATGATGTTCCGGTGCTCGCTCTGCGCCGCTTCCTTCGCGGTCATGCGGCCCGCGTCGATCAGCCGCTGCACAAAGGACTGATCCTTGGTGAGCTGGCGCGCGGTCCCCTTGCGAACCAGATACGCGCGACTGTCGCCAACCTGCGCGATATACGCTTCGCTATCCATTACGATCGCCAGCGTTGTCGTCGTGCCCATCCCGTGATGCTCCGGAGACTCGCTCGCCTTCTGGAAGATCGCTCTGTTCGCAGTGTCTATCCCGCGCTTGAGAGCGGCTTCGACCGATTCAGGGGTTCGCTTCGGCACCTTGTGCCACCATCGGTGGAGCTCTCTGAGTATCTCCTCGGTGGCAATGGAGCTGGCGAGGGCGCCCGAGGCGGCACCGCCGACGCCGTCCGCCACAACGAGGATGAAAGGAGCTGTATGCACAGAAACGAGGGACGGCGCGCTCATGGTCGCGATGTCCCCCGTTTCTAGGTTGGCAATTAGAAAGGCGTCCTGATTGTCGTGCCTGATAAGGCCGACATTAGTGACACCGTAAATTTCTGCGATCAATTGTAACTCGAAGGAGCGTTGTATTGGGTCACGGAAGACGAGACTTCCGATGAGGACAAAAGATAGCGCGAGCGGTCGGGCGGGGCACTACCCATGCGTATTACATAGACTCGTTCCGTTATCCACGTGCAACCAAGAAAATTCACGATGAGAGCGTTGACAATCAAAATGTTTGCATGTTCGGCGGCGCTCGCTGTCGTTGCGTGCGCGCCGGCCGCTGGT
>DATBXT010000208.1:0-21904 GCA_036514115.1 Gemmatimonadaceae bacterium | reverse complement strand
CCGGCCATCAGCCCCTGCGCCTCGGTCCCTGTTTCGTTCCGGCCGCAAAGGCGTGCGCGGAGCGTCGCGTACGAAGGCACCATCACCAGAGCCTGGCCACGCGCGCCGGGCGGAATGGAAATCGTTTGCTTCCTCTCGGCGACGCGGAACAGGCGAAGGCGGGGATGCTCGAACACCAGCGTGTCGTTCATGGCTCCATTGGCTGTCAGCTCAAACCGGCCGCCGGAATTGGTCGTAGTTCTGACCGTTCCGCCCCGGATCGAGACCACCACGCCGGGCAGCGCTCTGCCAGTGGTGCTGTCGAACACCACACCTGCAATCGCCGACTGATTCTCGGTCGACGGCGCGTCGACGTCCGCGACGTTCTCCGTCGTCGCCGAAGCGTTGCGCGCAGTCGCGGCGCTGCCTGCCGGGCGTGCCGCACCGCCTACTTCCTGGTAGCCGACAAGGCTGTCGTGTGCCGCCATGCGTGGATCGTGTGAAGCAACTCTCACAACTCGCGGCATCCTGATGTACCAGCGTGGCACGATCCACTGTCCCGTCGGCAGCTGCTGAAACTCCAGGCGGCCGGAAGTGCGGGCCACTCTCAGCGGAATGGGCAGATTCACGTAATCGAAATTGAGAGCGCGGAGCGTATTGTCCTTCGGATCGAGCCAGAGCACTCCTGTGAGCTCCGGCAGACCCGCCACTCGCGCGGGCTTGAACTCCAACCCTGTGAGGCCCGTCTCGGGGCCGTATCCGCGTATTGCCGCATAGCAATGCGATTTCACGAACTGATCTGAGAGCACCGTCGCGGCATCCGGCGCGCGGTACACTTCGGTACCCGATGCGTCGCCGCGTCGCGTAGTGTCAGCCTGATCCCACGAAATACCCAGCGCGGGTCGACGCGAAATGTGCGGGTGCTGGTCAGCGTGCTCGGCGACTATGGCAAGATCACGGTCCAGCACCCGCTCGTACACGTCGACATCGAGCGGTACCAGGCCCTGTGCCTCCGTCATGGCGTTGGCGGTCAACGCCTTCCTGATTTCCGTCCATAGATCGCCGGCTGGGGTCCCGGGCCCCGTGAGCTGCTGGCAGGCCGTTTCGTTACGCGCGACCACCGTCGAAGGGTTTCTTGCCGGCGCCATCGCCGCCCGCACCAGCACGAGCTTTTCGCCGAGCTGCAGCTGCACCGAAGTCCACGTATCGTAGCCGACCTTGTCGGCTTTCACGCGATACGCGCCCCTTCCCGGCCCACGCAGGTCGGTGCGCCCGGTTTGATCACTGAACGCCCCACCGAGCGGGATAGTGCCCGCGGAATCGTAAAGGGCAACGTTGGCGCCGACTATTGGTTTGCCGGTGCCTGCCTCGAAAACTTCAATGCGCACTTCCTGCGCGCCCGTGCGGGCGCCAGCAAGGATTAGTGCCGCGATTATGGCGATTGACCGCAGATGCATGACCGTAGCGTTTGAGGACCACCTCAGGCCCCCATGGAGGGGCTAACTAAAAGACGCTCGATCGGTCTCGGGGGTGACGTGAAAGGGAGACTTCCGGGACTGGTTACCCCTCTTTCTTTCAGCGATCAGATCCTTCAGCCATGCCTCGACGAGGAGCGCCCTCTCTTCGGTCAGGCTTTCCTCTTCGTGTTTGATGGGCGATGCCGCGGTGCCTCCGCTCTCGGCCGCTACCGCCTCGAGCAGGCCTTCCCACGTCGTTGCCTGAAGGCCCTCTCCCACCGTGCGCATCACCAACCAGTCAGCGAGGTTCGCGGGACGGTCGTAGATCTGAATCTGAAAGCGGATGAAATCGCTAATCCGCTCGGACAGGAACCTGATGGCGCCCGCCAGGGGATGCCCGGCAACGGTGACGAGTACCGCTTCGTTGGCTGTGAGCTTTTCAACGCGAACTTGGACGTTGCCGCGCACCGGAAGCGCCATCGTGATGGTTGTCCCGAGATCGAGCATGGCCGGCGTACCCGGCTCCGCTCGCAAATTCATCGTAGCAGGCGCGAGCTCGGCGAACCGGACACGGAAGCGGGCAAAGAGTTCCTGAGGTGTAAGCGGACTGCCGCCGATCTCCAGCCAGAACCGCTTCCGTTTGAGCATGCCCACGCCCTGATCGGGAGTTTGCTCGGGCATGGCATCCGCCAGCTTTCTCAGGCCGCTGTCGAGTGGTGTGGGCGTGATGCGAAACACCGCGGTGAGTGCGTTGGTGCCCGGCGTCCGAACGACGCTCCCTTCGGCCAGCATGGTGATCTGACTTTCGGTCACCGGCACTTTGACGCCAAGCATCCCGGCGAGACCGATCCCCGCCGATGCGATGAAGGAGGGAATGGGAAGTCGGGCGGGAGCGCGCCCGGTGATCTCACCCAACGCATCGATCATCTCGTTGAAGCTGGTCCTTTCTTCGCCGGCCAGATCGAGGGCGCGGCCGTGGAGGTCGGTTCGGCGAACGGCTTCGACGATGGCCGCCGCGAGGTCATCGACCCAGATCGGCTGGAACTGTTCGTCGCCGCTGCCAAGGACCGGCACGGCCGGAAGCGTCCGTACCATGGTGAGAAGGCGCGAGATGACTTCGTCACCAGGCCCATAAACGTTGCCCGGGCGGAGAATGATCCACCCGCCGGCGAAGCCGCGCACGATTTCTTCGGCGCGACGTTTGGAGCGGTGGTACGGCGAGGTACCGGCTTCCGCCCCCAGGGAAGATATGAAAATGAATCTTCCCACCTTGCATCGCTCCGCCTCGCGCACAATCAGTCGGGTTCCTTCGACGTTGACGCTCTCGTAGGTGACCTCGGGTGGCGATTCCTCCATAATGCCGGCGACGTGGATCACGACGTCGCAGCCATCGGTGCACCCCCTGAGACTCGCGCCATCGGAGATGCTGGCCGGCCAGAATTCAACACGACCGGCCCACTCTGGAGCATCTTCGTCCGCTTTTCTGCTCAGCAAACGGATCGCATGCCCCTGCTCGAGAAGTGCTGCCACCGCTGCTCGCCCAATCACACCAGTCCCACCCGTCACCAATACCTTCATTCCGACCCCCGAAACCGTGAGCGCTCCATCGCAGTTGTGCGGAGACGCGCGCACTGGCAGGAGGGGCAGGTTGGGTGCCAGCCTCCAACTCCCGCGTCCAAAGCTCTGAAAGCACACGAGGTGTGTCCGACACCGAGCGAAAATCAGTGACCGGTAGAGCTTCGACCTCGTCAATTCCGAGACATGAACCCTGGATCGGGAATGGGGAGGGGGAAGTTGCTGTCCAAAGCCGCGTGGTCAGCGGTGTTTCTCGCACTGACGGGATGCGCCGCAACCAAAGAGCCATACATAGTTGGAGCAGCTGGCCCCTGGAAACAGGGTTACGGCCTTCAGAACCTGCAGGGCATTCAGCTCGCCATCGAAGAGATCGACAAAGCCGGCGGCATCAACGGACACCAGCTCCGGTTGATAAGCCGGGACGATGAAGGTGACGGCACGGTCGCGGCGAGGATTGCCCAGGACTTCGTGGCAACTCGTTCCATCTCCGCAGTCATCGGCCACGTCAATTCGTCCGGGATGCTGTCGGCCGCGCCTGTGTACGACGGTCACATGCCGGCGATCGCGACCAGCGCGACGTCTCCCGATCTCAGCGGAATCTCCAGTTGGGTGTTTCGCATCATCTCCAGCGATTCGCTCAACGGCATCGCCCTCGCGAATTTCGCCTCCAAATTCGGCCAGCGCTCGCAGACGAGCGTAGCCGTCCTCTACGAGAACAACACTTACGGTCGTGGATTGGCCGATTCGTTCCGCCGCTCCTTTCACGGCGACATTCTGAGCCTCGACCCGATCAACGCCGATCTGCCGAGCGCCGAGCCTTACATAGCGTATCTCAAGACCCGCAAGCCGCGGATCGTTTTCGTTGCCGGGCGCGTCGCGTCGGGCCTCAAGATTCTGCAGGAAGCGAAGCGCCAGGGTTTCAATCCGGTTTTCGTCGGCGGGGACGGCTGGCAAGGCATTCTGACCGACACCGCCACAGCGGAAGGCGCGTACATCGGAATGTCGTTCACGCCGGCAGATCCGAGTCCGCAGGCGCGCGCGTTCGTGGCAGCTTTCACCCGAAAGTTCAACACCGCGCCTGACGCCCATGCCGCGCTCGCCTACGATGCAACGAAGCTGCTGGCACAGGCGCTCAAGGAAAAAGGACCGGATCGTCGCGGAATTCGAGACTATCTGCGGTCACTGAATCGTGAGACTGCGTATGACGGGCTCACGGGCCCAGCCTACTTCGAGGACACCGGCGATCCGGTCGGGATTCGCTTCAAGGTCTTCCGCGCCCATCAGGGCGAGTTGACCGTGGCGGAGGCGACCAAATGAAAGCGCCATTCAGGTTTCAGACTATTCGCCAGGTTCTTACAGTCGGCTTCTCGTTTTTGATTCTCTTGATGTTGGCGGCCGGCGCTGTGGGTTGGTTCTCGATGAACCGCATGGCCGATCAGGTCTCGAAGACTCTCACGGACGCTCAGCAGGACGCCAAACAGGCCTCCGACTTCTCCAACGTCGTGACACAGGAGATTCAGGCGGCGAACACCTATCTCAGCGACCAGGACGCCAAATCAGATGGAGATTTCCGGCGACTCGGCTGGGAAGCGCACCGCCTGCACAGAAACTTCAGCATGGGCCAGGACGCGATGGCCGAGCAGATCAGACGCACCGTCGCGATCGATACCACGCTGGCCCGCGTGGAAGCGTCCTTCGCGCTGTCGCACAGATTAACCGATCTCGGCCGCCTGGATGAAGCACACGCCGAAGCCCAGCGCGCACGCAAGATGGTGCCGGGTCTGCTCGAGCAGCTCACCGGCCTCGAGCACTCACGCGCGCAGCAGCTGGCTGGAATGTCGGCGGAGCTGCGCGGACAGGCATCGGCACGCTCGCGGATTCTCATCGCCGTCGTCATAGTCGCCACGTTGCTGGCCCTGATGATCGTGGTACGAACGGGACGCGCTGTCGGTCGGCCGCTGCGCCTGCTGGTCAAGCACGCCATTCAGCTCAGTCATGGCGATCTGCAGCAGCGAACTGAAGGAGACATGCCCGGCGAGTTCCGGACTCTGGCCGACGCGATGAACCACGCGACGATGGCGTTGTCTCGAATAGCATCCGGCGCTGCCAAGACCGCCGACGAAGTCGCGCAATCGGCCAGTGATCTTGCCTCGGCGTCGAAGCAGATCTCGGCATCTGCCGGCGAAGTAGCCGACGCCGTAGAAGAAGTCTCGCACGGCGCGGAATCACAGGTGGCGCAGCTGCGTCAGGTCAATGAAGCGCTGGACGGAATCAGGACGCGCGGCGACAATCTCGTCGGCGGCGCTCAGGAAGTGCACGGTCTCGCCAGCGCGATCGAGGCGGAAGCCGAGTCGAAGCGCATCGAGATCGACCGCGCGCTGAAGATTCTGTTCGACGTGCGCACGATCGTGGAGCAAGCCGCGGGTCAGGTGCGGGAGCTCAATACGAGTGCGAGCGAGATCAACAAGTTCGTCGTGTCGGTCAGCCGCATCGCTGAGCAGACCAACCTGCTCTCGCTCAACGCGGCGATCGAAGCCGCGCGCGCCGGTGAAGCGGGCCGAGGATTCTCGGTGGTGGCGGGGGAAGTAAGAAAGCTGGCTGATCAAACCCAGGCAGCTGCTGATGACGTCGTGAAGATGACCGACAGCGTGACGACGCGCGTCGCCGCTACGTCGAAGGCGATGGAGCAGGGCGTCAGCCAAGTGGGTGAGATCGAGCGGGTGAGCCGCGAGCTGGATAGCGCGCTCTCGACGATACTCGCTGCCGCGGAGCGCACCCGCGCCGCCGCGTCTGCGGTGACCACGGCCGCGACTGAAAATGCGCGTGCCGTCGATTCCGCCGCCGCCAACCTCGGCCTGGTCGCTCGCACGGCGGAGAGCCACGCGACCGCAGCGATGCAGGTCAGCGCATCAACCGAAGAGCAAAGTGCCGCCTGCGAGCAGATGAGCATGGCCTCCACGCAGCTGTTCCACGGAAGCCACGCGTTAAAGGATCTCGTCGGCGAGCTCAAGACCGCGGAAGTCGCCGCGACTACCGAGATGCAGGTGCCTGCCGAACCCGCCGCGCCTCCGCATCCTCGATTCACGCCGCCGAGTCCGCAGCCGCCGTTCGTCAAAAAAGTCGCGTAAGCGACTTTTTTGTTCGGAGCTTCCGGCGCGTGGCGGTTGGGGTTCGTCGGCGCGGTCGGGAGACCCGGGGATCCTCTTCGGCGCTACGCTCGCTCCCGCGGAGCCCCTAACTGCGCTCCCTCGCTCTGCTCGGTCGCGGGTCTCCTCTGGTCGCTCACTTTGCAAAGCGCCTACGAGGACCCCGGGCCTCCCTCCCCTCCGGCTGAGACCGTCGGCGCGCGGCAGGGCGCGCGAAAAAAAACTTCGACGCGCCCAAACTACTTCTGCCGCGGGTCGCGGCTCGTTTCCTCCGCCCCGCACCCGGGCGTAGCGCCGAAAAGGACCCCCGGCCGGCTGACCGGCGCCGGGATCTCAAACGCACAAGACCCCGGCGCGACACACGGCAAGCAGCTACTGGATGCAGGCTCCGCGCGGATCGGGCTTGGGCTTATCGACCACGACGCGGTGATCGAGATTGCCGACGTTGAGCGCGATGTCGTGCACGAGCTGAGCGACATCGCGCATGTGCACGTAGTCGATGTACTGCGGCTCGTCGGTGAGCTGGTGGTAATCCATGTGCAACCCGGTCGTGAAGAACGTGATCGGAATGCCGTAGCGAGCGTAGTTGTAGTGATCGCTGCGGCAGTAGATACGCTCGGGATGGCCGTTCGCGTCGAATGCGTAATCGAACTGCATCGGCCGCGCTTCGAGTCGATTGACCGCTTCGACGATGTCACCCAGCTCGGTCGACAGCCGCCGCGAACCAACCAGCTGGAGGTAGGTTGGTCCGCCACCAACGAAATCCGCTGCTCCGCCCCGACCGATCATATCCATGTTCAGCTGCGCCACGATCGAGTCCCTCGGCACAGTCGGATTGTCCGTGAAATAGCGCGAGCCCAGCAGGCCCGCTTCTTCCCCCGTATG
The DNA here is from genome assembly GCA_036514115.1 of Gemmatimonadaceae bacterium. Classification (GTDB taxonomy): domain Bacteria; phylum Gemmatimonadota; class Gemmatimonadetes; order Gemmatimonadales; family Gemmatimonadaceae; genus UBA4720. The sequence continues at coordinate 14,862 of DATBXT010000208.1, read as the reverse complement.
CCAGACGAAGAGCAGGGAGCGACGCGGCTTCACCCCTGATTTCGCGAAGGCTTCCGCGATTTCGAGCGCGCCGACGGAGCCCGATCCGTCGTCATCAGCGCCATTGTAGATCGAATCCCTGCGAGCGGGCCGAATACGATGCAGGCTGTCGACGTTCACATGGATGGACGCCCGCTCGGCGGGTGTCAGCCCGCCGCCTGGGGTGCCCGGGGTCTGATGCGTTCGGGCTTCGACGATCCTGTTCGCCATCGTGTTGTAGGCGCGCAGTGAATCCGCGTCGAGCGGACCGGCGTAGCGGATGCCAAGGTGATCGTTGTGCGCCCCGATGGCGACGTACTCGCCGCGAAGTGCTGGGTCGGTCCCCGGGATGATACCGATGACGTTTCGCGCTGGTGCCGACGAGCGCGTGAACCCGATCGACGAAAAACGGAGCGGATGCCCGGCAGTTCCCGAACGCAGGGTCAGGGGATCGCTGCCGAAGATGCGAGCCGCCGTTGCCGTCGATACCACGAAATTGACTCTCGCCGGCGTCGTATCCGTCGACATCGTGATCCCGTACGGGCGCACAGTCGTGGGATCGTTGACAGTAAGGATCGCGCGCGCACCGGCGTAGCGCGCCAGAATCTGGCCCGGATTCCTTTGGAGTGGCGTCCGAATCGCCAGGAGGACCGCCTTGCCGGCCGCCTGGTCCGCTGTGATCAGAGTCGTGGTATCGGAAAGATCGCCGCCGTACACGGTTTGCAAACTGTCGACGACGATGGCTCGACCTGATGCGGGAAAGCTCGTGATGAAGTCCGTCCCGAGCACCAGCGGCGATCCGTCGAGAATCAGCTGCGCGCTCCGGACCGGCGCCACCCGAAACGCCGGCACATCCTGGAAATAGGTGCCGTCGGTGCCGCCCGGCTGCACACCCATTCTGGCAAGCTCGTTGGCGATGTATTGAGTGCCTTTGAGATTGCCCTCCGTCCCGAACTGCCTGCCCATCATCGAGTCATCGGCGAAGATGTACAGTCGCGTGATCAGGTCCCGCGCGGTGATCGCCGCTTCGGTCCCGCCGGTCGGTCCAGTCTGCATGGCGCTGGTGCAGCCTGCCGTCAACACTGCAGCCGCCAGATAAAATGCTCTCGCATTAGTCACGCGCGTTCCCCCCAAGGAATTGCGTTGGATAGTCCAATCGCATTTACGAGCCAGCGCCGGTTCGCGCTGTAAGGTCAATCTGTCTGCATGGCTTGCCGGCAGCAATTACTGCCAGCCGGGATGTAGCTTTCACGGATACCAGTGGCTCACGACACCAGTACTTCCCGCACCGCCGCTTCGAACGCCATCGTCCTTTTGAGTGGCGGACTCGACTCGACCACCGTTCTCGCGATCGCGAAGAGCGAGGGCTTCGCCGTGCACGCCCTCAGCTTTCGATACGGGCAACGCCACTCGATGGAGATCGAAGCCGCTCGAAGAATCGCGCGCGTCGCGGGGGTTCATGAGCATCACGTCGTTGACATCGATCTCGCGGCGTTCGGAGGCTCTGCGCTCACCGCAGACATCCCCGTTCCCAAGGACCGGGATCTCGCGCCCTCCGCGCCCGAGGCGAACGAGATTCCCATCACCTACGTGCCTGCCCGGAACACGATCTTTCTCTCCTACGCCGTCGCTCTCGCCGAAGTGACGGGCGCGTCGAACGTGTTCATCGGTGTGAATGCGCTCGATTACAGCGGCTACCCCGATTGCCGGCCCGAATACATTCGCGCGTTCGAGAAAATGGCGAACCTCGCCACCCGCGCCGGCGTCGAGGGCACCACAAATCTGATGATCCGCACGCCACTGATCGCGCTGTCCAAGGCGGCGATCATCACCCTCGGCATTTCCCTTGGCGTCGACTACTCGCAGACCACGAGCTGCTATGACCCCTCGCCTGGCGGAGAAGCGTGCGGTAGATGCGACGCCTGCCAGCTGAGACTGAAAGGCTTCAGGGAAGCCGGCCTCGAGGATCCCATTCCGTACGTCACCGCCAGAGCGGGCGCTCCATGACGTACACGGTAAAGGAAATTTTCTACACCTTGCAGGGAGAAGGTGCGCAGGCAGGACGCGCCGCCGTATTCTGCCGCTTTTCCGGCTGCAACCTTTGGTCGGGACGAGAGGAAGACCGTTCGCGCGCGGTGTGCCAGTTCTGCGACACCGATTTCGTCGGCACTGGACCGGACGGTGGCAGGTTCCGGAGCGGGAAGGAGCTCGCTGCCGCAATAGATCGGTGTTGGGCCGGGAAAGGATCGACGCTAGAAGAGCGGGGCGGGACGGGGCCCCGAAAGTACGTGGTCTGCACCGGAGGCGAGCCGTTGTTGCAAGTGAACGAAGAGCTCATCGGGGCGCTTCACGAGCGTGGTTTCGAAGTCGCAGTGGAGACGAACGGCACTCGTCCAGCGCCGGCATCGCTGGACTGGGTTTGCGTCAGCCCGAAAGCGGGCGCTCCCCTCGTCCAGACGAGCGGCAGCGAGCTGAAGCTGGTTTACCCGCAGGACGCCGCGCCGCCGGAAAAATTCGAGCAGCTCTCATTCGAGCACTTTTTTCTGCAGCCCATGGACGGGGCGGACACCCAAAGAAATACGCAGCTCGCCATCGACTACTGTCTGCGGCACCCACGTTGGCGCCTCAGCATCCAGACGCACAAACTCGTCGGCTTGAGATAGCGCGCTGCGATTAGGGGCGAAGCGCCGGCCCCAGCGCACTCTTCTTCTGCTGCCGCGGAGTGCGCGCCTTCACCTCGTCGTCGAACGCGTCGATGTACTTGATCCCGGAGCCGGTATTGAAAAGCACCACGCGCTCATCGGGTTTGACCTTCCCGCGCTCGATCAGCTTTCGCAGCGCCGGCACACACGCCCCGCCTTCCGGCGCCGCGAAGATTCCCTCTCTCCGCGCGAGCTCGCGGGCACCGGCGATTAGCTCCTCGTCGGTGACGGTGATCGCAGTTCCATCGGACTCTTTTATTGCGTCGAGAATGAGGAAATCCCCAATCGCCTTGGGCACCCGAAGTCCCGACGCAACGGTCGACGCGTTGGTGACTTCCTCGGCAAAGCGTTCACCCTTCTCGAATGCACGGACGATTGGCGCGCAGCCGGCCGCCTGCACCGACACCATCCGTGGCCGTTTCGCGCCGATCCAACCCAGCTCCTGCATCTCGTCGAACGCTTTCCACATTCCGACCAGGCCGGTGCCTCCGCCCGTCGGATAAATGATCACGTCGGGGAGAACCCATCCCGACTGCTCGGCGAGCTCGTAGCCGAGGGTCTTCTTTCCCTCCACACGATAGGGCTCCTTGAGGGTGGAGACGTCGAACCAGCCTTCATCTTCCTTCCGCCGCGCGACCTCGGCGCCACAATCGGTGATCAGTCCATCGACCAGCGTGACGTGAGCGCCGGCAACCTCACACTCGATGATGTTGGCGCGCGGCGTATCGCGCGGCATGAACAGATAGGCAGGGATCCCGGCGCGCGCGCAGTACGCCGCAAGCGCGCCTGCGGCATTCCCCGCTGACGGCGCGGCGAGCTTCTGGATTCCGAGCTCCTTCGCCATCGAGACAGCCACGGACATTCCGCGCGCCTTGAAGCTCTGCGTCGGATTGAGCGATTCGTCTTTTACATAAAGCTCCGCGACTCCCAACGCCGCGCCGAGACTTTTCGCGTGCTGGAGAGGTGTCCACCCTTCGCCGAGCGAGACGATATTTTCCTCGCGGCGCACCGGCAGCAGCTCACGGTAACGCCAGAGATCGGCACGCCTCGCGTAAAGTGTTTGTCGCGATAGAATTTTCGAGATGCGCTTGAGATCGTAGCGTACCAATAACGGCTTGCCGCACTCGGCGCAGACGTTGTGGACACGTCTGGCCTCGTATTCGCGATGGCAGAACGCGCACTCGAGATTCTTGACGTGCATTCAGTGGTTCGTTGAGATAGCGCCGCCTTTTCAGCGATAGCTTCGGAGAGCAGGATCCACGAAAAGCTAATGACACCGTCGATCGATCACTTCTACTACGCTGCGCGACTCGTTGCGGCTCTTTTGATTGCGACTTTGGTGCCGCTTCTGATCGATCGTCGATCCCGCCGGTAGGTGTACATAGGTCACGTTGGCGCCGCGCTCGGGGCGAAGCGCGTCCGGGCAAGCATCGGTCTGCTGCCGCTGCTCATCGCCACCTACGCGCCGGACTGGGTCGATACCGGCATGTGCGCCGCCGGCGCGTTCAATCCGAACGAGATGCTCTCCCATTCCATTCCCGCCGTTCTCGTTCTGGCGCTGCTTGGCTTCGGTCTTTATGGCGCCGTCACCCGCGACTGGAAAGGTGCGCTCGTGGTTGCGGGAGTGGTGGTCTCGCACATGCTGCTGGACTGGATTACCGGCTATAAGCCGACCTGGCCGGGCGGGCGGATGATAGGCCTGCAGTTGTACGATCATCCCATCGCTGACTTCATCGCTGAAGGTGTGGCGATCGTCGTTGGGACCCTGCTCTACGCTCAGATGTCATCGCGGCGACAGTGGCGGTGGACAGACTTCTCCATCATGCTCGTCGCACTTCTCGCTCTGCAACTGACGATCGACATCGCTCATATGGTGATGGCTTCGCTGCCGAAGTGCTGACGCCCGACCTGCGCGTCGTCGCACGGGACGTGATGGTTGAAGAAGGATTTGATCCGGACCGCGATCCCGCCATCGACGAACAGTTGAAGAGCGTTGGAAGACAGCCGGACTCGGGCGCTCCGTTGAAAGACATGCGCGATCTTCTTTGGTCTTCCATCGACAACGACGACAGCCGGGATCTCGACCAGATCGAATTCGCCGAGGTGCGAGCAGGTGGAGGATGGCGGGTATGCATCGGGATAGCGGATGTCGACAGCGAGGTGCCGAAAGGCTCACCGATCGACATCCATGCTTCGGCACAAACCACGACGGTCTACACCGGCGCGGTGATTTTTCCGATGATCCCGATCGAGCTGTCGGCCGGCGCGACGTCATTGTTCGAAGGTGTGGAGCGGAAGGCAGTCGTGGTGGACATGGTTGTCGGCGCTGACGGGACCGTGGGCTCCGCGGAGGTGTATCGCGCGCGCGTGACCAACAAGGCGCAGCTTGCGTATCCGTCGGTCGGAAACTGGATGGACAGCGGCGCCGCTACTCCGCCGAAGGTCGCCCAGGTCGCCAACCTCGAAGCGCAGCTGCGATTACAGGCAGACATCGCACACGCGTTGCGGAAAACGCGCCTCGATAACGGCGCTCTGGAGATCGAGACTGTCGAAGCGCGTGCGGTCGCGGATAATGGGCGCGTGACGGCCATCGAGAAGACCCAGAAAAACACCGCGACCGACATGATCGAGGATTTCATGATCGCCGCGAACGGCTCGGTCGCCCGCTTTCTGGAAGCGCACCACGTGTCATCGATCAGGAGAATCGTGCGCAGTCCCGATCGTTGGCAGCGCATCGTGGACCTCGCCGGGGAATTCGGAAGGACGCTGCCGCCCGAGCCAGATCCGGTGGCACTGCACGAGTTCATGCTCGAGAGAAAGTCAGCTGACCCCGATCACTTCCCCGATCTGTCACTGGCGGTGGTGAAGCTAATGGGCCCGGGCGAATACATTCTGGACCAACCGGGCGTCGAGGAGCCCGGCCACTTCGGTCTCGCCGTTCAGGACTACACACACTCCACGGCCCCCAACCGTCGCTACGCAGATCTCGTCACTCAGCGAGTCGTGAAGGCCGTACTCGCGGGAGCACCCGCGCCGTATACTGATGACGAGCTTACGCAGATCGCGCGGAATTGCACGCTGAAGGAGGACGCTGCTCGAAAAGTCGAGCGCAAAGTGCGGAAGATTGCCGCCGCGATTCTCTTCAGCGATCGGATCGGACAACGCTTCAAGGCGATTGTCACCGGCAATAAATCGAGCGGTACCTACGTGCGCGTGGTCGATCCGCCGGTTGAAGGCCGGCTGATGCGCGGCGAGAAGGATGTAGACGTCGGCGACGAGATCGAGGTTGAGCTGCTCTCGACAAATCCACACAAAGGATTCATAGATTTTGGCAGGGTCGGATCAGCGCCGACTCCGAATCCACCCGGGAAAAGACGAGAATGACCGACCAGGTTCCGCCGCGCGAGGAGACTCTCGCTCTCATGCACGAGTACACCGCGAGTGATTCGCTGCGCAAGCACATGCTCGCCGTCGAAGGAGCAATGCGCGCCTACGCCCGGAAATTCGGCGAGGATGAAGAGCGGTGGGGCACCGCCGGTCTCATTCACGATTTCGACTACGAGCGATTCCCCAACAACGCTCACTCGGCGACGGAGGAGCACCCCGCGGAGGGTGTGCGTCTCCTCCGTGCGCGTGGCTACCCGGAGGATATTCTCCAGGCGATACTCGGCCACGCACACTACACCAACACGCCGCGCGAATCGAGGATGGCGAAGACTCTATTTGCAGTCGATGAACTGACCGGACTGATCACCGCCACCGCGTTGGTGCGCCCGACGAAGAGCGTCCACGAGGTCGACGCGCGCTCGGTGCGGAAGAAGATGAAGGACAAGGCATTCGCGCGCGGGGTGAACCGCGACGACGTTATCAGCGGCGCGCAGGAGCTTGGCGTCGATCTCGACGAGCACATAGCATTCGTCATCGGGTCCATGCAGGCGCGCTCGGCCGACCTCGGCCTCTCCGGCATCTAGCGATCTTCCCCGCTACGCACCCGCTTGCGGGGCTTCGCTAAAGATCCCAGTCTGGGTCGAGGCGAGGGATCCTCTTCGGCGACACCGCAAGCTCGGGCGGAGCCCCTAACTGCGCGGCGCGCAGCGCCGCGAGTGCGCGTGGTCGGCCCGTGATGCCAGGAGGCCTAGCGACTCCAGACGCGCCGCCTTTACGGTGCAATGTCGTTGGCCCGCGCGCGTGAGCCCGGCGTAGTTCAGTCGCTCCCCGCGATGGAAGGGTCGTGCAGTTCGGATGCCGGACAGGGACGGAGGCGGGGGTCCGTGGAGCGGCTTCCAAAGTGAGCGCGTGGAGGAGACCCGGCGACCGAGCGAAAGCGAGGGAGGTTCTTAGGGGCTCCGACCAAGCGAGCGTAGCCGCGGAGGGGACCCCCGCCGACTGACCGGCGCCGCGATCTAGAACGCCAAGACGACTACTCCATCGCGAAGACGCGATTGAAAACGACGTCGAACGCGAAGGTCTTGGGCTTGGACTTCTTCTCCATGATCTCGGCGATGCGCTCGAGGCGGGCGGGAATGCCCATGATCTTTTCCTGCGCCGCCCGGCCAAGATCGTTGAGCCCTTCGAGCGACTCGATCGACCAGTACTTGACCAACTCCTCGACGATCTTGAGATAATCGCGCGGCCCGTAGATGCCCGCCCGCCGAACTACATCCGCGAGCTCGCGGAAGTGCGGCATGTTGACGCCAGGCATGTCGATGGCGGGCATGATCTTCGCCGCGGCAATCAACCCCTGATTGGGATCGCGCTCGAGCACCGACTTGAATACAGAGCGGTAGAACGTGTAGTGGCGCGCTTCCTCCTTCGCCACGTTCTGCAGCACTGTGCCGATGGTCGGCTCGTACTGCGACGCGAACTTCCCGGTATTGGCGTGCGAGACCTGGGTCGCTCTCTCCTGGAGCGAGGTGTAAACGAAGACCCGATAAGGATCCTTGTCCCACTCGGGCTCAAACCCGGCCTTGATGTAATCGAACTGCATTTTCTCGATCACCACCGGATCGAATACGCCGGCGTCTCTCGTGTAATCGTGGAGAATGGCGCCGTGCCGGTCCTCTTCGGCGGTCCAGAGATTATTCCATCTCGCCCAGATGCTGTCCGTGCCAAGGTACACGGCGAGCAACCGGTGAAAATGAGGAAGGCCCTCCTCAGTGAGGAGATTGAGCGCGAGCGCCACTCGTGCCGGATCGCTGATGCCGCGCGCACGTTCCCGCAGCGAGCGCAGGTGGTGGTCGGGATCTTCGCCCGGCGGGGGCTCCAGCAGCTCCGCGGGGAACCACAGCACCCGCTTCGCCTCGTGCGCCGCCATGAGCTCCGTCACCACCGGCTCGAGGTCGGCAAGTACTTCGATCTTGGATAGTGTTTCTGCTTCTACTGGATTCACTCGCGACCTCGAACGGGAAACGATGCGCGACTCTGAAACCTATGCAAACCTATTGCCGTTTGCCTGCGACCGCATCTGACGCATACCTCTCACTCCCCCTCTTCGCACCTGCACTTTTGAGCAGGTAAAAATCGGCGTCCGCTTTGACAAATGTCAGTAGTCGCCCTCAGTTCCTCGAAAAAATTTTGTCACACACGTGCGAGGAATCAAGAAATCCACAATCTTCTTCGGTCTTGCACTCAGATCGTCCTCGCCCGGAAATTGCGGCCTGACGCTTGCGCATCAGAACCTTCGCTTCCACGCGGGAAATGCATAGAGAGATTCACCTTCTTCATGGTGACTCACCAGTAACCGCGTTTCAAAATCAACTCGTAATTTGGGCAGGAGATGGAATAATGGCAGACGAAGCTAACGACCAAGGGGACAGAATGGACGAGCGGAGCGCACGAAGTGGCGGAGCCGGCGGCGCGAGCAGCGGGCTGAGTGGGACGAGCGGAGGAAACGGAGCGCGGGGCGACAACGGATCCGACTTACGCGCGGGCGGCACGGTGAGCCGCAAAACTCCCCGAGGATTCGCGGCAATGGATCCACAGGCACAGCGCGCGATCGCCGCGAAAGGCGGACGCGCAGCGCATCAGAAAGGAACCGCGCACGAATTCACCAGCGAAGAAGCGAGAATCGCAGGCCGCAAGGGCGGCGAAGCCTCGCGCGGCGGAAGACGGTCAGGGGTGTCGGGAGACAACGGCAACACCTGACGAGCCAGCTCTCCGCACGATGACCGAGGCACGGGACGTCCGTGCCTCTCCGCTGACGGAGAAATAGCACACGGGGCATCACGGGGCCCCGTAGTTGCATAACGTATGTTTGGCGCCAAGGCGCCCCCGCCTCTCCCATTCCCGTTGTGTATGATGGACCCGGCCCCGCAACCAACGAACGCCGACACGCGCAATTTTCCGCGCAAGGTGCAAGAGGCCGTGCTGCGGGAGAAACTCCGGCTCGCCGAGGAAAGAATTCTCGAGCAGAGTAAGGAGCTCGAGCAAAGCCGCGCGACCATCGACAGAGAGCGCGCCCGGTACCAGGAGCTGTTCGACTTCGGTCCGGACGCGTACGTCATCACCGATGCTGCCGGTGCGATTCGCGACGCAAATGCCGCTGCCGGGCGCATGCTCGGTGTCGAACCCAGGTTGCTCCGGGGCAAACCACTGCCCTCATTCTTCGCCGAAGAGGGTCTGAAAGAATACCCTCAGCAGCTCGACAAGCTCTGCGACACAGGTCACCTCCACGACTGGGAGATCTTTCTCCAGCCGCGCAACGCCGAGCGTATAGCCGTCTCCGTTTCCATCGCGCGCGCAACGGGCAGGGAGCGCGACGGCCACCGCTGGGTCCTTCGCGACATCTCGCGACGCAGCAAAGCAGAGTCAGACTTACGCGAGCTGAATCGCGAGCTGGAGCATCGAATCGCATCGCGCGCCCTTCAGCTCGCCGAGGCAACACGCGCCAAGGACGCGCTGCTCTTTGCCGAGCGCAAGGCGCGCGAGGAGGCCGAATCGGCAAATCGGGTGAAGGCCGATTTCCTCGCGCTCCTCAGTCACGAATTCCGCACTCCATTGCAGGCGATTTTTGGCTACACCGAGTTGCTCGAGCGTCAGATCCACGGCCCGCTCAATGAGACCCAGCTGCGCGATATTCAGCGCATTCAACAGAGCCAGCAACATTTGCTCGGACTGATCACGACCATTCTCGACTTCGCGCGGCTCGAAACTGCAAAGGACGTCCACCTGCACGCCGGCGCGACTCTCGTGGACGAGATCCTTTGCGAGATGGAAGGCTTCATCGGCTCCCAGCTGGAGAGCCGTGGGTTGAGTTACCAGTATCACTGCACCAGGAAGGACATCGCCGCGTTCGCCGATCCCGCAAAGCTGCAGCAAATCGTGCTCAATCTGCTCGCCAACGCGATCAAGTTCACTCCGCGCGAGGGGCATGTTGCCTTGGAGTGCGTCGAAGACGCCGCGGTCGTGGTGATCAGAGTGACCGATACGGGAATCGGCATCCCCCCCGACAAGCTGGAAGCGATCTTTCAGCCGTTCGTCCAGATCCGCACCACGCACATGCGGAGCGAAGGTAGCGGACTTGGCCTGGCCATCAGCCGCAAACTTGCCACCGCAATGGGTGGAACTCTCACAGCTGCGAGCACTGCGGGCGCGGGCTCGACTTTTACGCTGACGCTTCCCGCGATGAAATGGGAGGCGCGGGACCCCGCACACAGCACTCCTCGAGCATCTCCACGATCTCGAGCATAGTCGTCAATCCGCGGTCGCGTGCGTAGAAGGTTCTGATCTGCTTGTATCGGTCCTCTTTGGTCAGCGATTTCCCTTCCTCCATAACCCACTTCTGCAGCGCCCGCGGCCGGGGGCCCCACCAGCCGCACTCCTCGAATTTCGGGTTCAGCAGGATAACGATGGGAATGGAGCGCGATTTTCCGCCGGTCAGATGCGCGTCCATGATGTCGGGATTCTCATCGCGCGCGAGAATCCGCATGTCCAGGTTGCTGACAGATTCGGTGAGCTTGGCGATTATCGGGACGATGTTAATGGAGTCTCCGCACCAGTCTTCGCTGAGTATCAGCAGATGCCAATGGCCGTGAAGCGCCTCCACGCGCGCCGCCATGTCCAGCGGGATCGAAACCCGGTGCGCGACCGCCGTCCACATCTCCTGGCTCCTGATGGGATGGGCCATGAAATCGGCGAAGGTTTGGCCACCGTAGTAGCGCGTCCTGGTAATCATCGTGGTGATCGGCGTATCGGTGTCTATCGAACCATGTCGACGTGCATTATCCCGTCTTCCTCGTAGGGATCGGAGACAACCTTGAACCCCATTCCGCTGTAGAATTTTTCGAGCCTGCGCTGCGCCGCGATTTTTATGACCTGGGCCGGCGCCACCAGCTCGACGCGCCGGAGAGCTTCGGCCATGAGATCCTTGCCCAGCCCGGTTCCCCTGATCGCGGGCGAGGTGACCACCCGTCCTATCGACGCTTCCTTGTAGCGAATGCCCGGCTCGAAGATGCGCGCGTAGGCGGCGAGCTCCCGCCGACCTGCTATGTCACGCCATCCGAGCAAGTGCCATGCTGCGGGGTCCCGACCATCCGAATCCGGATAGGGGCAGTTCTGTTCGACGATGAAGACCGCCTCGCGCAGTCGCACGACAGCATAGAGGTCGTCGATGCTCATCTCGTGGAAACGCGACCACTGCCAGTCGATCACTTTCGCTTCAGCACCCAGCCGGCTTGTGTTGCTCATGGCGCTTCAATATTCTGAGCCGTTGGACCCGTCCCCATCCGGATAACATAACATGACGCTCTCTCGTGTCTTCCGCGCACTATATGGTGCGAGCCTCGCGTTCTCGCCTCTTCCTTCGCTCGCCCAACAGCCGGCGACCGTCTCCGCATCCACGGACGTGAAGATGGGCCTGCAGCGTGACGCTGCCCTCGCCGCGACGATCGCCGAAATTTCGGCGGCACAGATACGCGCGACGGACTCCGCTCTCGTTTCGTTCGGCACCCGTCACGCCATGAGCGACACGATGAGTGCGACACGGGGGATCGGCGCCGCGCGCAGATACTTGTTCAGCAAGCTCTCCGGCTACAGCAAGGCGTGCGGTGGGTGTTTGCGGGTCGAGTACGATCCGGCATTGATGGAGATGCGCGGCCACCCCGACAAGCCGATGATCAACATTGTGAACGTTGTGGCCTGGCTTCCGGGGCGCGACACTTCACGCGTCGTCGTGATGGGTGGGCACTACGACTCGTGCGGCTGCGCGCGCACGGACATCGGGCCACTGGCGCGCTTCGAAGCCACCCAGAACGCGCCCGGTGCAGACGACGACGGGTCGGGAACATCAGCGGTCGTCGAGCTCGCCCGCGTCTTCTCCAAACATTTTCCCCGCGGACTCGAATCGTCCATAATCTTCGTGGCCTACTCCGGCGAAGAGCAAGGTCTCTACGGCTCGACCCACCTCGCGCAGCGGCTCCACGCCGCGGGATACAAGGTTGTCGCGGCTTTCACCGACGACATTGTGGGCAACGTCGTCGCCGAAGATGGCTCCGTTGATTCAACCACTGTCCGAATTTTTGGCGCCGAGCCCGACAACGGGCCCAGCAGAGAGCTGGCGCGATATGCGTGGGCGACGGGGACGATCTACAATCCCTCCTTCCACATCCTCCCGGTCTTCCGCCTCGACCGAATCTCCCGCGGGGGCGATCACAGCCCGTTCGTCAGCCTCGGTGATGCGGGCCTGAGGTTCACCGAGCGATTGGAGAACTACAAACGCCAGCATCTCCCGACGGATGATTTCGCGCACGTCAATTTCGGCTATACGGCGAACATTGCGCGTCAGAACGCCTCGGTTGTCGGCTCTCTCGCCGCCGCCCCCGCCCCTCCGCTGGCCCTCGCGCGTCGAGATCAGGCTTCCGGTGGCTCGAGGTGGTCGTTGTCATGGAATGCGGTTCCAGGCGCCGCGAGCTACGAGGTGCTGTTCCGTCGCACTTTCTCGCCGACGTATGAGAAGATCTACCCCGTGGCGAACGGCACGACCTTTCTCCTCCCTGACCAGCTCGATGATGGCTGGGCAGCGGTGCGATCTGTGTCGGCTAGCGGGCATCGCTCGCTGACGAGCGCCGTTCCGCCGCCCTGTCCGATACTCAGCACGCGTGCCGACTCGGTGGCAGCCGGAGACCTCATCCGGAATTGCATCCGCGCACCGGGCCGGTAAACAGCCGGGGGGCCGTATAGCCCTGGGACGTTGTTCCCCGCCCACACAATCGTCTAACATGAAGATCAGACGGGCCTGGATCACACAGGCGCCGCGTCCCTTTTGCATCCTCCGGTGTAGTCGCTCCCATGAAGTCTTTTCGATTCGCCCTGATCCTCATAACGGCAGCCGCCTGCGCGCCCCCGCCACCAGCACGCGTCGTTGCCGCGCCACCGACGCCGATCAAGTACATGGAGCCCGAGGTAGGTCTCAACAACTCAGGGCTTGATCCGGCGCTCGCCGGAAAACTGGACAAGCTCGTAAAGACGGCGATCGAGGAAGCGGTTGCACCAGGCGTCGCCATCGCCGTCGGGCGCAACGGCCACATCGCCTACATGAAAGGCTACGGCTACATCGACTGGAATCAGCCGGGATCGCCCGCGGTCGACACCAACACCCTGTATGATCTCGCCTCGCTGACGAAAGTGATCGCCACCACTACGCTGGCGATGATTCTCGAAGAAGCCGGCCAGCTCGATATCAACCGCACCGTGGTCTCCTACCTCCCGGAGTTCAACTCGCCGGAGAAAGCGCAGATAACGGTGAAGCAGCTGCTGACGCACAGCGGGGGGTTGGAGGCAGGAGCGAACATCTACGCCACCGCGCGCGGTCGCGACCAGTACCTCTATCAGATCAACGCTCGGCCTCTCGAGTACACGCCCGGCACGAACATGATCTACAGTGACTGGGACATGATCCTGTTGCAGCTGGTGATGGAGCGGATAACCGGCAAGACGCTCGACGTGCTCGCCAGCGAAAAGATCTTCCGGCCCCTCGGCATGATCGACACCCAGTTCCAGCCCCCGGTATCGTTGCGCTCGCGCATCGCGCCGACTCAGGTCGACGACTCGCGCGGCGGATTGCTGTGGGGCAGCGTCCACGACGAGAACGCATGGGCAATCGGGGGTGTCGCGGGGCACGCCGGGTTATTCTCGACCGCGAAGGACCTCGCTCTTTTTTCGATGATGATTCTCAACGGCGGCGAGGGCGTCAACGGAGTCCGCATCGTCAAACCCGCGACCATTGCTCGCTGGACCGCGCGTCAGGGAAAGGAATCCACGCGCGCCCTGGGATGGGATTCGCCAGAGGGTGGATCGAGCGCGGGCCAGTTCTTCTCGCCGTGGAGCTTTGGTCACACGGGTTTCACAGGGACATCGATCTGGATCGATCCAGAGAAGGACCTGTTCGTCGTGGTTCTAACCAACCGCGTCAACCCCACGCGCAGCAATACTCGCCACGTTCAGCTGCGGCGGGATGTTGCGGATATGGTGCAGCAGTCGGTGCTTGGTGCGCGGATAGTGAACTGGGAGGCGCGGTAGGCGCCTCAACTGCTCACGCGAGTTCCACTGCACGTCATAGGTCGCGGCACTTGGCTGGCGAAACACGGATGCGTCGTTGCGCCCGGTAGGCTTGGTTCAATACCGAAGCAGGGGGCTGAAAGCTTAGTCAGCCACGCAGCTTCTCAGCTCTTCAAGACGCCCTAAAGTGTTGCGGAGCCAGAGACTCCGCGACCCCCGCGCTACCCTCAGCATCCGAAGCCGCGCGACCCACGAATGGCGCGCGTCTGTACCGCCAGTATGGAAGCTGAAAAGCCTGGAAACTGACTACGCTTTCAGCCCCCTGCTTCGGTATTCGATGGGCCGGATCGTGCTCTCATGCATCCCTGCTCCGCCAGCGATGCGCGGCGGGCCTTCGGCCCTATATTTTAAGAGCATGGCATCCTCCCGAGAACGCGTCCCGGTAGTAATCGTCGAGTACGACGAGATCGCGAAGACCATCGCCCGTCGCATCGCTGAAATAATCCTGGAAAGACGCCGCGAAGGCGGACACGCCGTCCTCGGCCTCGCCACTGGCAGCACCCCGATCGGGATTTACCGCGAGCTGATCAGAATGCACCGCGAGGAAGGGTTCGACTTCTCCGACGTCGTGACCTTCAACCTCGACGAG
>DATBXT010000207.1:0-5007 GCA_036514115.1 Gemmatimonadaceae bacterium | reverse complement strand
CCGACAATTAGACGATGGTATCCCGTGACCGTAGTATCCGAGCGCGCGAGATGTAGGTCTCTCGCTCACTGCGGAACACATCGCTCGCCTGATGGGTGGCACCGTACTGCGGAATCCGACGAAGCCCAGATTGGCATGCCCATTCGCAAGCGAAACAGCGACTACGTATCGATGGAATACCGTCGACCATAATGCGCGACGTCGGTGGGAATCGAAAACGAAACCGTCGACCCCGGTCCGTCGTTCTGGGCCGCCCAAATCTGACCATGATGTCGCTCGATGATGGAGCGACTGACCGACAACCCCATCCCCATGCCGTCTCGTTTCGTCGTGTAAAAAGGCTCGAACAGCTTGTTGAGGTCTCCGGCGGCTACGCCAACCCCGACGTCCTTGACGCTTAGCCGCACGCGATCGTCTTCGGCCCGTTCGACCGTGATGACGATTTCGCGTGGCCGGTCTACGACCTCCGCCATGGAGTCGGAGGCATTCAGCAGCAGATTCAGTATGACCTGCTGCAGCTGCACCCGATCGCCGGTGATCGGAAGTGCACCGTCCCCGAATTCCATTCGCACGACAGCTTGATGCCTCTTCAGTTCGTTCAATGACAGCTTGACGACTTCTCTGGCCGCCTCGTTCAAGTCCATGTTTTCAAGCGCGACGTCCTTTTTGCCGAACATTGCGCGCAAACGTGTAATCACCTCAGACGCGCGGTGGCCGTCGCGCATGATTCGACGGGCGGTTTCCTGAGCCCCTTCGATATCCGGAGGGTCCATGGCGAGCACCCGAAGGCAGGTTCCAGCGTTTGTGATGACGCCAGAGAGAGGCTGGCGGACCTCGTGCGCTATTGAGGCGGTCAGCGCGCCGAGAGTCGTCAGTCGCGCAACGTGGGCGAGCTCTGAACGAACCGTGCCAAGTGCCTCCTCCGACATTCGTTGCTTCGTCACGTCCTGGACGGCACCGATGTATTCGTGGCGACCTGCTTTGTCCTGCATCCCGCGACCCACGATGTGGACGTTTTTCACGGCACCGGCTGGCATCAGCAGCCGACATTCGAAGTCGAGATCTCTTCCGTCGGCCACATGCGCCCGTGCCTCGTCCATGAGCGGCACATCCTCTGGATGCACTCGTTCCCGAATCCGCTGGATCGTGACGGGCGTCGATGGGTCGTATTCAAAAATCCGAAAGGTCTCTTCGGACCAAAAATGTTCGTCGTCGGTGACGTTCCAGCCGAAACTTCCCGTCAGACTCAATCGTTGGGCCTGAGTGAGAAAAGCTTCGTGGCGCCGTAACTTCAACTGCGCTGCCTTGCTCTCGGTCAGGTCCAAGACGAAAGCGACGCCTTCGTTCGGCTTCCCGTCGAGGAGCGCCGCGCCTACCAAGACCGGAACGCGACCACCGTCCTTCTTCACGTACTCTGTTTCAAAAGGTCGTGTGCTGCCGGTCGCGAGCAATTCTTCCATGCGCTCGTCGTCCATCTCGTTCCATTCGGCCGGCATCAGATCCTTCCAGCGGACCAGTCCCGACGTCAGCTCGTCAGTGTCGTACCCCACGATCTTCCCGAAGGCTTGGTTAGCTTCAAGGATGCGACCATCCAGCTTCCAAATGAACACGCCAATGATGTTGGCGTTAAACAAGGGCCTGACCCTGGCTTCGCGTTCCCGGAGTTCGCTATACAGTCGCGTGTTCTCGAGGGACGTCGCCGCCTCAGACGCGAGCAGCTTCAGCACCGCCATTCTCGCGGGCGTGAAGACGTGCGTGGCGAGGTTGTTTTCAAGATAGAGAAGGCCGACCATCCTGGTTTGCTTGAGGAGTGGGAGACACAGGACTGACCGTGCCCGGTGCCGACGGACGTAGTCGTCCACCGCAAAACGGCCTTCCTCGCACGCGTTGTGGAGGAGAACGGTCTCTTTGCTTCGCACCACGTACTGGAAGACTGATTGGGGCAGGTCGGCCTCGGTCACGGTTGCGTGGCGCACGTCGACGGTGACCTCGTCACTCCCCATTCTGGCTTCCGCTTCGATCCCATAGTGCGTCTCGCCCGGAAGAATCAACACGCCTCGCTGGGCCCCCGCATGCTCAATCGCGGTGCGCATGAGCGTGTCGATCAGCTTGTCGAATTCAATCTCGCCTGCTACCGCCTGGGATACCTTGATGACGTTGGCCAGATCGAGCTGCTCGACGGACGCCAACATCGTGCTGATTGAATCGGCCGTCTGCTTCCGTTCCGCGAGCTGCGGGTAGAGCTCGTCGAGTTGCCGGGCCTTCGCCACAGCTCCCCACCGGAGATAACATGCCTTCGCGTCTCGCAAGTAGACGTCAGCGATCTTCGAAAAACCGCGTTCCGCGTAAAACCGCGACGCGAGTTCGTTGGCGAGCGCTTCGTGGTGTATGAACCCGTTCGTGTGGGCTGCATGAATGGCCGCTTCGTAGAGGTGCTCTGCGTCGAGCAAAAGACCTTCAACTCTCGCGACCTCGGCCGCGGCCAAGGCCGCTCGGCTGTCGAAATTCGCCGGGCAATGCTCGGCCCACACCTTGAGCTGCGCGTGGTGGCCCCTCAGGTTGTCGACATGCTCTTCCCGCTCGATCCCCGACGCCGAATTCCACGCCGCAGCATGAGCGAGGGCGGCAAAGAATCGAAAGTCGCCTGTCTCGACTTGTGATGTCGCCGTCCACAGTAGCCGATGGGCGCTCTGTGACGCGGTGACGGCCGCCCGGTAGTCGCCGGCCAGAAACCGAGCCTGAAGTTTTCGGGTCCAATAAAAGAACTCCGCGAGGACGAGCGCCGCGTTGCCCGACAGGTGCGTTTCCGTTTGGGACTCGTTGTAATTGGCATCGTCGAAGCATCCAAAACGAACGGTCACGCCCCGCAGGGTCCGGATCAGGCCCAATTGTGCCTTCGCGTTCTCAGTGACCAGTCCAAAACCGGCCTTGGTGACAAAAGCGAGCGCGTTCTCGGCTTCTACCTGGACCTCCGCCAGAGGGTCTCCGACCGTCAGGTAATTCGTGATCAGCACGTGCCAGCCATAGGCCGAGAACGTAAGGTCGCCGGTTCGATATGCCACATCAAATGCGCGGCGCACGAGTTCACGTGCGGTCAGAGCATGTTGTGCCCACGGCAACAGCGTACTGAACGAGATATACGTCCTGGCCTGATGACGTGTGAATCCGCCTGTTTCCACCAGGTCGTAGCCCAATTGACCGAAGCGGAATCCGTTTTTGTAATTGTTGAAGCGCGGTCCGGCGAGCATCGCGAACCACACGTAGCCGAAACAGGACGCATCACAGTTGCCGTGCTCGAGGCTCAGTGTCACCATGCGGCACACCACGAGCGACGACAGATGCTCGTCATAAAACAATGCCGGGTGTACGATTTCAGTGAGTACATCCAGCATGTCGCGAACGTCCGGATTCACCATCGGTGGCAAATCCGCAATATCCTCTATTCGGCGATCGCCGAGCAGCAACCAAACGCGATCGTACTCGGCCATCACATCGCCGTGGGTCGGGTGCTTCGACCAGTGCGTTCCAGCTCGTCTCAAGTAATCCAGGAACACGTCGATCGCCAGGTCGCTACGGTCGATGGTCGTGTACAAGGTGAGCTGTAGACGCGTGATGACGGCGACGTCGTGCGGGGCGCTGGCGCGCCGAGCCAACATCGAAAGTCGCCTTTCTGCAGCGTCCATTTCCGCTGTCAGCAACTCACACTCCGCGAGAAGTTGCTCGATTGTGAAGATGAGACTGAAGCTGTGCTCCCATGCGATCTCCGACAACTGTGCCCTGGCCGCCTTCAGGTACTTCAGGGCGGACGCGTAGGCCGTCGAGCCTTTCGCGCGCTGCCCGGCGATCAAGTTCAGGCGCGCGACCCGCTCTCGATCGCCGGCGGCGATCAAGTGAGAGGCCCTGTTCAGTTGATTGACGATATCGAAGATGGTCTCTTCGAGCCGCAGCGGCGGCGTATGTTCGGCCAGCAGCATGCCGATGCGGAGGTGGGTCTCGCCACGGAGGTCTTCAGGAATCAGCGCGTAAGCGGCTTCCTGGACGCGGTCGTGAACGAAGCGGTAAGCATGCGCAGTACGATCGACGAGGCCAGCGCGAACCACCTCCCAGAGATGCTCGTGCATGTCGTTCGAGTCCTGGAGGACCAGGCGAAGCGTTTCGAACTCCGCGCGGTGCCCGAGGCATGCCAGCTGTTTCAGGACATTTGTCGTAGACTCGGGAAAACGAGCGAATTTTCCAACCATCAGGTCGACGACGTTATCGGTGTAGCCTTTGGCCCGGATCTGTTCATCGTCCCATCCCCAGACTGCCGCGTCTGGCAGCAGGGCGAGTAATCCTTCCTCCTCCAACTCCGTGATGAACTGGACTGTAAAGAACGGATTCCCACCGGTCTTTTCATGGACGGTCCGGCTCAAAGACTGCGCGCGGTCTGGCGGGCAGCGCAGCGCGTCAGCGAGGAGCTGATTCACATCATTCGGGCCGAGTGCCGCCAAGGTGATATGGCGTATCCGCACTCCCGCTTGTGAAATGGTGGTCAGCATGCGCTTCAGTGGATGTGACGTATCGACTTCGTTGTCGCGATATGCGCCAAGGAGCAGAAGGTGTTGGACGGCGCCCTGAGTGAGCAGATGCTGCAGGAACTCAAGCGTTGCCGAGTCGAGCCATTGCAGGTCGTCCACGAACAGCGTCAGAGGATGGTCCGGCCTAGCGAACGCTCCAATGAATCGTTCGAACACCTGATGAAAGCGGTTCTGTGACTCGCGTGGTGGCAGCGGGACCACCGGGGGCTGTTCCCCTATGACGAGTTCCAATTCGGGGATCAGATTGATCATCAACTGCCCGCTCGCCCCCAAGTGCTCCTGCAGGGCCTTCCGCCAGGCAGCGATCGCTGAGTCGCTCCCGCCCAATATTTGCCGAACGATGCTCGTGAGTGCCTGAATCAATGTGTCATACGGCACGTCCCGGCGGTATTGATCGAATTTGCCTGACGCGAACAGTCCGCGGGGCTCG
>DATBXT010000206.1:0-19329 GCA_036514115.1 Gemmatimonadaceae bacterium | reverse complement strand
GCGAGGCCCACTCGTTTGCGAAACTGCTGCGCAGCTCGGTACTGGTCGCGCTGGTTGGAATGACCTGCGTCGCGTTCCTCATGATCCGCGCCCGCCACGATCCTGCGATCAACCAGGGCAATCCGTCGACCTTTGGTTCCTTTCTCGATGTCCTGTTGCGTCGCCAGTACGATGTGGCACCGTTGTGGCCGCGGCGAGCGCCGTTCTATCTGCAGGTCGGCAACGTCTTCGAGTACGCCGACTGGCAGTTTGCCAAGGGTCTCGCGCCAGAAGCGCCACCGAGTTGGTGGCGCACTCCCTTCACGATCCTGTACGCGCTGGTAGGCTTCTGCGGCTTCGCCATGCATCGCAACGCGGATCGCCGCAGCTGGCGCGCGCTTGCTCTGCTGGCGCTGGTGGCGTTCGTCGGCGTTGTGATCTATCTCAACCTCAAGGCGGGACCTTCGTTCGGGGAAGGAGTTCTAGCCGCCGGCGCCGCGCATGAAGCGCGGGAGCGCGACTATTTCTTTTTCTGGCTGTTCGTGTGCTGGGGACTGTGGGCGGGGTACGGGGCGGTGCGCCTTTCACGGATGCTGTTCACGCCGCTCAATCTCGTCGCCCTGCTGATGCCATTCGCTCCGGCGCTTCTCAACTGGACAGCGGTTGATCGACGCACCGATCCGGCTGAGATGCGCGCTCGCGTCGACGAGGCCGAAATGCTGGCCAAGGTTCCGCCGTCCGGCGTGTTCCTCGCCCTCGGGGATAACGACACCTACCCGCTCTGGTATCTCCAACAGGCGGAAGGGACGCGCCGTGATGTGACCGTGGTCACGGTTCCCCTGCTGCCGGCGAAATGGTATCGCGCCGAGCTGGCGCGAAGATACAAGCTGCTCGACTCTGGCAGCGTGGAGAACTGGCTGGGCCGCGACAGCACCGTCGCATTGATCACGAAACGCTCGTACGATCAGAACCGGCCCGTCCTCCGATCGCCCTTCTTCGCGCTCGATTCGAGCGCGAAGAAGTAGTAGCGCGCTACAGTCTCCGCGTCTGGCGGGCTTACTGTATTCCCAGGGTGTAGGGCCCCGTCACACCGGCCGTCGCCGCGCGTGCTGTGATGATGTAAAAGTTGTCAGCGGGGGCTGTCAGTGCGACTCGCGCGTTTTGTGTCGTGGCATCCACGTTGTCGTTGGACGCGAGGATGGTGGCGCTGCCATCAGCGTGAATTTCGAGGTACGAGTCGACAGAGCCGGAGCTCATCGTCGCCGTGACTGATTGCCCAGCCCGCAGCCAAACGACGTAGTCATCAGAAACGAATCCGTTGGCCGTGCAATCGGTGGGTTGGAGCGACTGGTCCGACGTAATGCCGGCCACGACGAATACGTCTTCGCAGTTGGTTATGTGCGCCGGCGTGCTCGCTGACTTGAGCGTGTAACTCCCTGTGATGTTGGGATCGAGCGAATTGGCGCCGATGAGGAAATTACCCGCCGGCAGAATCGCCTTGATGCTGGAAGTGTTCGGAGTGGCTGCTATCGAGTCATCATTGATGGCGACCAGCGGTACCTGTGTGGTGAAGACCCACAACCACATGTAAGTGTCGAAACTCCCCGTCTGAGTGAACGTGTAGGTTCCAGCGGTCGGTATGGTCACCGAGTAGAAATCGAGAAGACTGCCATCGGAGAACCGGCAGTCGGTCGGCGACAGCTGCCCTGTAGTCGTGGACCCGAGGGTGTGGTTCGCCGCGCTGCTGCAAGGGTCCGCCCCCTGCGCGGTGAACGTAACGGCGGCCAGGCCCGGCGCAGTCGCCGTCAGCGTGTTGACACCCGGGTTCTGTCCGAGAGTCCAGCTGCCCACCGTTGCTACACCCTCAGACGTCGAGACCGCTTTCCCGCCGGTAACTGATCCACCGCCCGACGTCACCGCAAAGGTGACCGTCACGCCGGAGATCGGATTGCCGCTGGCGTCGCGGACAATCACCGACGGAAGTTCGGCTACCTGTGTGCCCGGAGCAGCGGCGATACTCGTGGGGGAATTCGCCTCGATGCTCGAGGCCGAGGCACCCGGGCCCGAGGAATCGCCGCAGGAAATCTGCAATGCAACGAGTCCTGCCAGAGCGAGCGGAGCGACGTGGCGCAGCAGTTTCATTCGCGACAATATCCCGTGGGAAAGGTCCGAGTCAAGAAGCAGGCAAGCCAAAGGCCAGAGAATCGCCCGCGAATGATGTCTCTGGCCCCGTGAGTGAACGACAGAACTTTGATCTAGTGCGTCGTCAAACTTTCAACTAGTAGCGGTAGTGCTCTGACTTGTACGGACCTTCCACCGGGACGCCGAGGTAGTCGGCCTGGTCCTTCGACAGCTTGGTCAGCCTTACACCCAGTTTCTCGAGGTGAAGCCGCGCGACCTTCTCGTCCAGGTGCTTGGGCAGCGTGTAAACCCGGCATTCGTAGGCGTCGCAGTTCGTGTGCAGCTCGATCTGCGCCATCACCTGGTTGGTAAAGCTCGCGGACATCACGAAGCTCGGATGTCCCGTCGCGCAGCCCAGATTGAGCAGGCGACCCTCGGCGAGAATCATTACGCTGTGACCATCCGGAAAAACGTACTCGTCATACTGCGGCTTGATCTGCACGCGCTTTATTCCGCGCAGCTTCTTCAGCCCGGCCATGTCGATCTCGTTGTCGAAGTGACCGATGTTGCCGACGATCGCCTTGTCCTTCATCTGCGACATGTGCTCGGCGGTAATGATGTTCATGTTGCCGGTTGCCGTGACGAAGATGTCTGCCGTCTTCACCACGTCGTCGAGCGTTGTGACCTGGTAGCCTTCCATCGCCGCCTGTAACGCGCAGATCGGATCGATCTCGGTGATGATGACCCGGGCTCCCTGACCCTTGAGCGCCTGGGCGCAGCCCTTCCCGACGTCCCCATATCCGCAGATGACGGCGACCTTGCCGGCGAGCATCACGTCGGACGCGCGCAGAATGCCGTCAGTCAGTGAGTGCCGGCAGCCATACAGGTTGTCGAACTTCGACTTCGTCACCGAGTCATTGACGTTGATGGCGGGGAAGAGAAGCGTTCCGGCTTCCATCATCTGGTAGAGGCGATGCACGCCGGTCGTGGTCTCTTCGGAAACGCCGCGCAGGTCCTTTGACATCCGCGTCCAGCGCTGCGGATCCTTCTCGAACTCGCGCTTGAGAAGCCCGAGGATTACACCGTATTCCTCGGAATCCTTATCGGCGTTGAATGCGGGCACACGTCCGGCCTTCTCGAACTCCACACCTTTGTGTACGAGGAGCGTCGCGTCGCCGCCATCATCCAGCAGCAGGTTCGGGCCGGAGCCGTCTGGCCAAACCAGAGCCTGGTCCGTGCACCACCAGTACTCTTCGAGCGTTTCGCCTTTCCAGGCGAATACCGGCGTGCCCTGCGGATCGTTGATGGTTCCGTTCTTCCCGACCACCACTGCCGCCGCGGCGTGATCCTGCGTCGAGAAAATGTTGCACGACACCCAGCGAACATCGGCGCCGAGCTCCGTCAGCGTCTCGATCAGCACGGCCGTCTGCACGGTCATGTGAAGCGACCCCATGATCTTCGCGCCCGCCAGCGGCTGCTTGCCTTTGTACTCGGCGCGCAGAGCCATCAGTCCAGGCATCTCGTGCTCCGCGAGTCGGATCTCGTTCCGGCCGAACTCGGCGAGCGAGAGATCCTTCACCTTGAAAGGCTCGCGGCCAGCCTCTCCCGCCGCCGTGAAGGCGTTCAACGGCTCTGTAATGGTTCCCACGTTTCGCTCCTTGGAAGTCTTCGTTGACATCGGTTATGCGGTTTTCATGAGCGGAACCGCGTCCGCCTTCTTACGATCGCCGCTCGTCATCGCGGCGGCACTGCGTTTTCCCGAAGCGGCGAAGAGCGTCGGCCCCTTCGCCTCAGTGTCGGGAGGTAATGCGTTGTAGCGAAAGCTTTCGAGACCGGCCGACTGCATCCAGCCGTCCAGTGTGCCGCGATCGAAGCCCTGCCAGAGATGGCCCATTGTCTGTCGGAGGTCCTGGCGGTCGTGCGGCATCATGTCGAGCACGAGCAGCCGGCCGCCCGGCTTCAGCACCCGTGAGGCTTCAGCGATCACTCGCGACGGATCGGCGGTGTAGTGCAGAACCAGGAAAAGAAGCGCAATGTCCACCTCGCCATCGCCAACCGGCAAAGATTCAAGTCGGCCGTTTCTGATATCCACGTTGGCGACACCATGCAATCTTTTCTTCGCCGCCGAGAGCATTGCCGTTGATTCGTCCACGGCAATAACGCGCTCGACGAACGGCGCCAGAGATTGCGCGACCGCCCCCGTCCCGCACCCGAGATCGGCAACCGTCCAGTGATCATCGAGGAGACCGAGGAGGGCTACATCTGCGCGGCGCCCGAACAGCTCGAGTCGCATCCGATCCCACTGTCCTGCGGACGTCGAAAAAAATTGTTGGGAGCGGGTGCTGCGCTCGGAGAGCACCGCCTGGGCGCGCCGGGCATCCTGCTCGGCGGCATGGGTACGAATTACCTCGTCGCGAACGAGGCTCCACAGCTTGCGACTCGCCGGGTCCAGGGTAGACGACGCGATTCGATAATGGCGGCTGGTGCCCTCTGCGCGCGCGTCCAGCCATCCCTCGGCGCTCAGGGCCTTCAGGTGTCGGCTGATTGTGGATTGGGGGAGTTGAAGGATGGCAGTCAGCTCGTTGACCGTCAGCTCATTTCGCTCGAGGGCGACAAGGAGCCTGCTCCTCGTTGGGTCGGCGAGGGCTGTCATCTGACCAAAAAGGGCCGGCGCGCTCATATGGTTAATCCGTTCATCCGGATTAAAGAATAAAGCAGATCAAACCTGCTGTCAACCTCGCGCGGGCGTTTGCCTGAACTGGTCTGACGTCGATATTTCTCCAATGCTGTCTCCCCGCCACGGATAACGAATGAATTTCGAAAAAAGCCTGCAACGCCTCGATGAAATCATGTCCGCTCTCGATGGAGAGCAGGTCGGCCTGGACGCGTCCCTGAAGCTGTTCGAGGAAGGCGTAGAGCTTCTTCGCCAGGCATCGGCGGAGCTCGACAAAGCTGAAACACGGGTGCAATTGCTCATCGAACGCACCGAAGGCGGGTTCGAGCTGCGGGAGATGGATCTCTGATCCGGTGATCGACAGCTTCGGGAGGGACCGCGAGCTGATCGAGGGGAGGCTCGCTGAGGTCTGCGAGCTCCATCTGAGCGCGTTACCGAGCTCGCTTGCAGACCCGATTCGCTACGGACTGGAAAGTCCAGGGAAGAGGCTACGACCGCTCCTGCTCTTGTTCGCTTACCGGGCGACGGGCGGGACTCGTGACGCGAGCCTTCTCGCCTGTGCTCTCGAAATCGTACACTGCTACTCGCTCATACACGACGACCTGCCGTGCATGGACGATGACGATGTTCGGCGCGGCCGGCCGACTGTGCATAAGGTCTACGGCGCGAGGGCGGCGATTCTGGGAGGCCTGGCGATGGTGCCGCTGGCAACGCTCGTCGCCCGGGACGCGATGCAGGCTATGGGTGTGCCGTCTGCCATGCAGCGGCGCGGGCTCGAGACTTTACTGGACGCCGCCGGCGCGCGAGGTATGATCGGCGGGCAGCAAGCCGATCTTGCGGGTGAGGGCCTTTCGCTTTCGCTCGAAGCGCGGGAGGCCATTCATTCGGGCAAAACGGGCGCGCTGATCGTCGGGGCAGTGACACTCGGAGCGCTTGCTGCGGGCGCGTCGGAGGATCAAGTTGCCGCGCTCGACCGCTACGGGCGTGATATCGGCCTGGCGTTTCAGATCATGGACGATGTGCTGGATGTGACGTCGACCACAGCTGCACTTGGTAAAACCTCCGGTCGCGACGCCGTGCTCGGAAAGAGCACCTATCCAGCGCTGCTCGGCGTCGACGGAGCGTCAGCCCGGGCCCGCGGTCTCGTTGAAGACGGCCTGGAGAGTTTGCGCGGCCACGGTTTACTCACCCCGGAGCTGTCACAAGTCGCTAATTTCATGGTAACACGGACGTCCTGAACCCCGTCATGTCAATCCTCGAACGCGTTCATTCGCCAACCGATCTGAAGCCGATGACCCGCGACGAGCTCCGGGCTGTCGCAGAGGAGCTCCGCGTTCGGCTGATCGAAGTCTGCTCGCGCACCGGTGGTCACATCGGCGCTGGGCTGGGAGTCGTCGAGCTCACCGTCGCGATGCACGCTGTCTTCGACAGCCCGCGCGACAAGATCGTCTGGGATGTTGGACACCAGGGCTATCCGCACAAGTTTCTCACTGGGCGGGGCGACCGCTTCGAGACGCTGCGCCAGGAGGACGGGCTTTCCGGATTCCTCAAGCGCACTGAAAGCGAGCACGACGCGTTCGGCGCGGGGCACGCCGGCACTGCTATCTCCGCGGGTTTCGGGATGGCTGTCGCGCGCGACCTCAATCATCAGGATTTCAAGGTCATTTCCGTCCTTGGCGATGGTGCCCTTACCTGTGGCCTGGCATACGAGGGGCTCAACAACGCCGGCGATTCGGGACGCGACTTTATCGTCGTACTAAACGACAACGAGATGTCCATCGCTCCGAACGTCGGCGCGATGTCCAAATACCTGACGTCGATTCAGAGAAATCCGCTCTATAACAGGGTGCGGTCGGCTATCGGCAACGTCGTCGACGCAGCGCCGGGTCCGTTGTCCGCTGTGGGGACGCTGGTGCGGAAGTGGGAAGAGAGCATGAAATCCTTTCTCACTCCCGGCGTGCTCTTCGAGGAGCTTGGATTCAGGTACTTCGGGCCGATCGATGGTCATGACATCGACATGCTGATGGACACGCTTTCAGCCGTGAAGGACATGACGGGACCGCGCCTGATCCACTGCATCACCCAGAAAGGCAAAGGCTTCCCGGCAGGCGAGCACATCGAGAAATGGCACGCGCTTCCGCCGGGTCACGATCCCGCGACCGGCAAGCAGCGCAAGGTTTCCTCCGCCAACTCGGCCTACACCGCCGCTTTCGGACAGGGTCTGGTGGAGCTGGCGAAAGAGAATCCGAAGCTGGTTGCCATCACCGGAGCCATGCCGAGCGGAACTGGAACGGGAGGATTCGCCAAAGCCTATCCCGACCGGTTCTTCGACGTCGGGATCGCCGAAGGACACGCAGTCACATTCGCGGCGGGGCTCGCCACCGAAGGCATTCGACCTGTCTGCGCTATCTACTCGACGTTTCTCCAGCGTGCATACGACAACGTGATCCACGACGTGGCGATCCAGCATCTGCCTGTGATCTTCGCAATGGATCGCGCCGGTCTCGTTGGTGAAGACGGTCCGACGCACATGGGGCTGTACGACATCGCGTACATGCTCGCTGTTCCCGGAATGGTTGTGACAGCGCCGAAGAACGGGACGGAGATGATCGCGCTGCTCCGCAGCGGTCTCGCCTACGACCGCGGTCCGTTCTGCCTCCGGTATCCGAGAGATGCGACGCCGGACATTGTCCAGCCCGCAGCCGAGATAGAGGCGGTCCCGCACGCAACGTGGGAAATTCTTCGTCGGAGCAATAGCGCCGGGCGCGATGTCGATAAAGCTGTGGCCATTCTGGCGGTGGGCACGATGGTTCTTCCGTCACTCGCAGCTGCGGAGATTCTCAGCGAGAGCGGCGTGGGCGTTACGGTGGTCAACTGCCGATATCTGAAGCCTTATGATCAGCGAGTGCTCGCCGACATCGTTCGGGATCACCGGAACATTCTGGTCGTCGAAGAGGGAACCGTCGTGAACGGCTTCGGTGCGTATATGGCCTCGGTCATCTCCGCGATCGATTCTTCGGCGAAGGTCGTCGCCCACGGCGTGCCGGACGATTTCGTCGATCAGGCATCGCGTGCCCGCCAGCTTGCTTCGCTTGGCCTCGACGCACGTGGAATCGCGCAGCGAGCGAGCGACGCATTCGGCTTGGAGAGCTCCAGGGGCACTCACCTCCGCGCAGTCTGATGCGCCTTGGTGTCATCGGCCACCAGGGATATGAGGAGCTTCCCGGAATACTGCGCACGCTGTTCAGCGTCGCGTCAAGCCTCGACATCGAGCCACTCCTCGAGCAGGGGCTGCACGAGGTAGCCGGAGTCGGTGCGCGCCTCGAGGATCCCGGTCTGCTGGACGCGCTCGTCACTCTGGGCGGAGACGGAACGCTGCTGCGCGGCGCACGATATCTCGATGGTCGCGATATCCCGATTCTCGGCGTGAACCTCGGCCGGCTCGGATTTCTTACGAGCTGTCAGAGCGAAGACTTCGAACCCGCGCTAAGGAATCTTGCCGGCGGTGACTACGTCGCGCAGCCACGGATGGCGCTCAGTGCGAGGGCGATTGACCCGAAGGGCGAGACTCGCAAGCAGTGGCGTGCGCTGAACGATTTCGTATTGCACAAGGGCGGTTTTGCGCGAGTAGTCCGTCTCAATGTGTTCGTCGACGGTGAATCGATCGGTAACTACGCCGCCGACGGCGTGGTCATCTCCACGCCCACTGGCTCGACGGCGTATAGCCTGTCGGCTGGCGGTCCAGTGGTTGTACCGACCGTCGAATCGATAGTGATAACTCCGATCTCTCCGCACACGCTCGCCATCCGTCCCCTCGTTATTCCAGCGGATGCCGAAGTGACCGTGGAGGCAAATGAGACTCCGACGGAGCTTCTGGTTACGGTCGACGGCCAGGTGGGTACCAGCTTCGTGAAGGGCGAGAAGCTCAAAGTGAGGAAGGCCGATAACCCCGTGCGGATCGTGCGCTTTCCCGGCGCGACGTTTTTCGAGAGAATGAATGTCAAGCTCGGTTGGGGAGGACTGCCACCCGACCGCGACCAGCCGTCCTGATGCTGACAGAGCTGCGGATTCGAAATTTCGCGATCATCGAGCAGGTAACGCTGCCGCTTGCTCCCGGCTTCAACGTTCTGTCCGGGGAGACTGGCGCCGGCAAATCGATCATCGTCGGCGCGCTTGGACTTCTGCTGGGTGAGCGCGCGAGCGCGGATCTGATTCGATCGGGTGCCGACAAGGCGACGGTCGAGGGCGTATTCGAGATCGGAGAGCTCGAGGCCATTTCTTCGCTGGCTGACGAGCGCGGAATTGAAGTCGAAGAAGGCACTCTCGTTCTGAAGCGGGAGATAGCCGCCAACGGACGCGGCCGCGCCTGGATCAACGGTACGACCGTAACCGCGGCCGTGCTCGCGGAGATCGGTCGTCAGCTCGTGAACCTTCACGGCCAGCACGACGCGCAAACCCTTCTGGACAGCGAATCGCAGCGCCTGATACTGGATGCCTTCGGCGCTGCCGAGAAGCAGGCTGAGACAGTTCGCGACACGCATCGGGAGTTGTCAGATGTCCGTCGCGAGATCGCCAACCTCGCATCGCGTCGCGCCGACGCCGAGAAGCGGGCGGACTACCTGCGCCACGTGGCAAAAGAGATCGAAGACGCGCGGCTCACGCCGGGCGAAGACGTGAAGCTCGAGGACGAAGCGCGAGTTCTTGAAAATGCCGACGAGCTCCGCACTTTGGCCGCGAGTCTCAACGAGCTCCTGTCCGGCGAAGAGGCCAGTGTGCTCAGTCAGCTCGGCGCCGCGCAGCGTCCACTGACCTCGATCGAAAGGATCGACCCGTCGGCGGCGCGAATGCAGGAGCTTTTCGACGCCGGGTTCTACGCGCTGCAGGAGCTGGCGAGGAGCGTTGAAGACTACGCCGGAGCGGTCGAGCTGGATCCCGCGCGCCTCGAAGAGGTGCGTCGGCGGCGGGACCGAATCTTCGCGCTGTTGAAGAAATACGGTCCGACACTTCAGGATGTGATCACCGCCGGAACCTCGGCGCGCGCCGAGCTCGACCTGATCGATACTGCGCAGTTCGATCTGGCCAATCTCACCGCCCGCGAAGCCGACGCGCGTCGCAGACTCGTTGGCACCGCCGAGAAGCTGACCGAGCTGCGGATGTCGGCGGCAAAAAAGATCGCGAAAGCCGTTGATGCGCTGCTGCCCGCACTCGGGATGCCGGACGGACATTTCACGGTGCTGCTTACGGCGCGCGACGAACCGACCGCAGATGGCGCGGAAGATGTGGAGTTCCGTGTCGCTCTCAACGTTGGACACGAGGACAGACCGCTGGCGCGAGTTGCGTCAGGGGGAGAGCTGTCGCGCGTGATGCTCGCGTTGAAGACGATCCTCGCGCGCGTGGACCACGTGCCGACGCTGATCTTCGACGAGGTTGACGCCGGCATTGGCGGAAGAGTCGGACTCCAGGTGGGCGATACGCTCCGTCGCGTCGCGAAGGAGCATCAGGTCTTCGCGATCTCTCATCTGCCACAGATCGCTGCTCGGGCGCATCATCACATCGTTGTCGCCAAGGGCGCCAAAGGCGGCGTCACTACGGCGGACATCACCGTTCTCGAGGGGTCGGGTCGCGTCAATGAGATCGCGCGAATGCTCGGCGGAGATCCGGAGAGCAAGGTGAGCCGCGCGCACGCCAGGGAGCTCCTCGAGTCTGCAGCAGCCCCATAGCCGCGGGCGAGCGCACTGGCGCCCATCGTTTGGTAAAAAAAAGACGAGCATAGCTCGTCTTTTTCGTTTAACGCGATTTCGGACTACTGGCCGAAAATCCTCGCATAGAGTCTGAGCTGGATCTGGTCGGTAAAGAATTTGGGTTGATTCCCGCCGGAGCCGCCCATCGTCTGCCAGTGCAGATAGGTCACCTCGAATGGTAGCTTCGCCTTTCCCTGCTCGAACGAATAAAGATTCGAGAAGGAGATGCCGCCGCCGAACCTGTGCTCGGTCTGTTCGGTCTCCAGGTTCAACGTCGAAGCGTCGATGGTCAGGTCGGAGAACCCGGTCACCGCAGCAGGAATGGTGAACGTGCCGCTGTAGTCGTCGTGTTGCTTGTGCCGGTACATGTACCATGCGGAAACGGCGAAGAAATCGTTCACGACCACGCGCGGCGCGGTCTCGAACTCGAATGCGCTGCCCAACGTTCTGTCGACGGTCTGCCTGCGATAAAGCGGTGCGAGCTCCTGGTTGGGCAGATCGATGATGCGCATCTCCTGGGTGTCGGAGAACGGCTTGTTGAAGCGAACGATGAATGACTCCCAGAAGTGGCTGCCGACCAATAGGTCGCCGAACAGTCTGCCTTCGATTGTCTTGGCACCACGGCCGGTGCCGAGGTCGATGAAATTGTCAGCAGACTCGACCTGTCCGCTCGGGAGACGGAAGGTGAGGCCGACGGCGGATCGGAAGTTGATGCCGGTCGGTGACATTCTCTTTTCGGTGTTCCAGCCGAAGGTATCGAAGAGCGAGAACTTGCCGCCGATGTCGATGTCGCCGAGGTGGGACCTGCTCACCGACTGGAGAGGATCGGACTGAATGCCGAACGGTTCCGCGGTAAGAATCGTCTGCGCGTCACGAACGCTCAGTCTCGTCTGCGCCGCGAAGGGGCCGTTCGTCGTAATGGGGTTGTTGGCGCCGAGGAACTGCGAGTAGAGCGCCTTGAACGCCTGGGTGCGCGCCTCGATCGCGAGCTGTGCGTCAGTCCCGACGATCGGCACGAACGGTGACGTCGTGTATATCTGATTGACGCCACCAGCAAAGGCGCGCGAGTTGTTCACCAGTGACTGCGCGTTGGCTCTCTGCGCGTTCAGGGCGGGGCAATTTGGCGATGCCGCAGGATTGGCGGCGCAGGCATCGAGCGCTCCCTGCAGTGCGTTGGCGGCGCCGGTGAACTGGGCGTTGAACGTCGTGTTCTGCGCTGCGGCCGCCGCACTGCCAAGCGCCGGATTGAACCCAAGATTTCCGGCGGTGCCGGTGGAGTTCACGTTGAAGAAAGTCGACGTCTGCGTGTGAACGTAGGGAATCTGAATTCCCACCGAGAATCGCTTGGAAAGTCCCGCCTCGAACACGAACGGGAAAGCGGCGACATGATCGCGCAGGTTCACGACTGTGTTACCCAGAGTGGCATACCAATTGGGATTGCCAGTCAGCTGTTGAATGCCGCCCTGCAGCGTGGCGAGATTCGGGAACTGCCTGACGCCAACGGTATCGAGTGTGAAGTCGATCCCAAGAGGCTCGAGAGCGCCGTCAGGCCGTCCTGGCGTATCCTTTCCGTACCGCTCGTTGAACCAGGTCCACTGCCCGAGGATGCGGAAACGAAACACGCCCCGCGGCAGCACCAGGGCATCGTCCCCGACTCCAAGCACGCGCTGAGCGCTCGCGGGATTGGCGAAAACGGCGACGAATGCCAACGCAACGGTGGAAAAGCTTACTACAAAACGGCGCATAGACTCTCCGCTGGGTATGATTGGGCAAGAGTGGGCGGTCTACAGAGCAGGGCACGCCCGCCGGCGGGGAGACGTTATCATTTGGTTCGATGTTTTGTCAACTTGGATTTCACCAGATGTAGTGAGACGATGCGCGGCGCTTGTTCGCCTCTCCAGGCACCGGTAGTTTTGTCAATGTTTGCGGGAATAGCTCAGTTGGTAGAGCACAACCTTGCCAAGGTTGGGGTCGCGGGTTCGAGTCCCGTTTCCCGCTTGATCGTTTCGGGCGCTGTGCCACTATGCCCGTTGGCTCGTCGGTCTCCGCTCGGGTGGCGAAACCGGTAGACGCGAGGGACTTAAAATCCCTTGGGATAAACTCCCATGCGGGTTCGATCCCCGCCCCGAGCATGAATGATTCGCCGCGGATCTCCGAGCCTGTATGCATCTTCACAATCATCACGACTGCGCGCGACTGCCGCGATGGCAATGAAGGGCGCTCCGCGCAGAATCGAACGGGTCCTTCTGATCGTGAATCCCGCGTCGCGTCGAGCCGACCGACTCCGACAAAGGGCGGTGAAGGCTTTCTCAAAGGCGGGTGTGGGGTGCGAGGTGATGAACACCGAAGCGCCTGGTCACGCCACTACGCTCGCCAGAACCCACGCCAATAACTACGACGCCGTCTTCACTCTAGGCGGCGATGGAACCTTGATGGAGGTGCTGGGCGCGCTCGCGCACGACGGCCCCCCTGTGGGTGTGCTCGCCGGGGGCACCGGCAATGTCGTAGCTCGAACCCTGGGTGTCCCGCTCAATCCCGCGCGGGCAATTCCAGTGCTGCTGGCTGGTGACGAGGCGACGATGGACCTTGGCAGGTTGGGAGATGGCCGCCGCTTCGCTATCGGCGTCGGGGTCGGTCTCGACGCCACGATGATCTCGGAGGCGCCGGCGCGGCTGAAGAAGCGATTCGGCTTCATGGCCTATGTGATCGGCGGCTACAAGGCTGTCCTTCGCAACGAGAGGTTCA
Source organism: Gemmatimonadaceae bacterium (assembly GCA_036514115.1). Taxonomy (GTDB): domain Bacteria; phylum Gemmatimonadota; class Gemmatimonadetes; order Gemmatimonadales; family Gemmatimonadaceae; genus UBA4720. Next base: position 6,069 of record DATBXT010000206.1, on the reverse strand, counting down.
CGGTGCGACTGACCGTCGACGGCGTGGTCTACGAACGCCCGGCCTCAGCCGTGCTGGTCGCAAATCTCGGCGCTGTTCTGAACGATCTGGTCGCCTTCGGCGCCGGGATCGTCCATGACGATGGCCTCCTCAACGCGTGCGTGTTCGCCCCGTCGAACCTTGTGGACTCCTTACGCATCCTGTGGAGAATGATTCGCAAGGATTTCGGCCCGGACCCGTGCCTCTTTTACAAATCCGGACGCGAATTCGTGATCGAGACTTCGCCGTCGATGCGTGCGCAGGCTGATGGCGAGCTGTTGACCCAAACGCCCGTGACCGTGTCGGTCGATCCACTCGCGGCGCGAATGCTCGTGCCGAAAAAAAAGGCGAAGAAATAAAAAGGCGAGCCTGCGCTCGCCTTTTTATTGCCGTCTGCTGAACTGATTCCGGATCTCAGCCGTCAGAAGGGAAGCTCCTCTTCGCTCCCGATCAGGGCGGAGTCTATGGAAGGAACGTCCCGCTGCTCCTTCGCTCCACCGTCGGTCACCGTCACAGTTGGCTTCGGCGGCCAGATGACGCCATCGCACGAACGGTTCTGGCACTTGTAGTCCGGCGCCTTCGGATTCCGCTTGGTGAGACGGTTATCCCACATGCGGCCACCACACTTCGGACAGCTCACCAGCTCCATGTCGGTCAGTGTCGACGCGGGCGCCTGTTTCACGCCGGCGCCGCTCACGGTTGTTTCGGCCGGCGCGATGGCGCCTGGCCTTCCATGGCGTCTCACGTATGCGGCCTGGGGGTCTTCGACGGGTCGGGCGTACTTTCCATCGCCGTCCATCTCCACCCAGTTCTGCTCGTAGTCATAAAGCTCATTCCCGACGCCGAACCGCACTGCGGCTCTCTTGAACGCGTCGGTCGAGGCCTGCTTGTAGTCGCGGCCGGTGCCAATGTCCTCGCGAATAACGCCGAGGATCTGTAGCCGCGCCTTGAAAGAGCATTGCGCCCCATCGCCGTCGTCGGCGACGAGCGTCGGCATGAGCTCGAGGGTCAGGTCCCATTCACCCGGAACCACTGCGTCGAGCCGCTCTCTGACTGTGTTGGCCTCGATGTAGGCGACGAACCGCGCGAAGTACTTGCCATCGCGGGAGGTCACCTTGCCGTCCTGTCTCCATGATATCGCGCCCGTGGGAACCGGGGCGGAAAGCTTCGACCAGACGTCGGTCTTCTCAATGTAGGCTTCCTGTCTTGCAATCATGCTCTCATCCATCCGTTGTTAGTCGCTAAGTCCTGCTTCTCGTGAATTTTTGCACGTCTTTCACAACACTGCACTGTTTGCCGTGCTCGCAATACCAGCCGTGCCGGTCGAAGAAAACGAGGTGGTGGATTCTGGTGTCGCCGAGCGACTCTTCCACGCGATAGAGTGCAGTCACCGACGTGCCGTTCCCGCACATTTCGATAGGGTCGAGCTGTCGAATTCTGACCTTCCGTGGGACCTCCGATCTCTCCTTCCGCCTACCGTTGAGGTTCCTCCTTACTCGTGGCAATGTAAGCTCCTACATGACCTACACTTACGCGCAGGTGGTTCGGCGCGTATTCGGGTACATGAAATTAGTCGTTTTCACCGCCGTATGCAAGCCATTTCGAGGCACAAGTTTCGCTTTGTCTCATCGGTCAAACCACTTTGAACAGGAGAGCCAATGGACCGCGGAATAGACTTCCTCAAATCGCAAATCAACAACGCTGTCATGCAGCACCAGACCTTCCTCAGCGCGCTCGAAGAACACGAGCGGCAGGCTGAAGACCCCCGATTCAGAAACCTTTGCTCGCATCACATTCCCCACATGCGCGACCACCAGCGGATGCTCGAGGAGTACCAGGCCCAGCTTGGCGCCGATGCGGGAGTTGTGAAGAAGGCTGTCGGGACCGCGGCGGGTTTCGTGCGCGACCTCGCCGATGCGGCGCGTGAGAGCGATTTCCTGAGACTCGTTCAGGACATCGTCATGGGCCGCCAGTCCGAAGATACGTTCAAGACGTTCCGCGAAGCTGGAAAGGTTCTCGGCAATCGCACACTGCAGGAGATCGGGGACATTGGCGAGCGGCATCACGACGCCTTCATTCACGAGGCGAACAGATTGGTGCAGCAGATGTTCGTCGAGCACGTTCAGGGCGTAGACGGCACGATGACCCAGACCGTCGACGTTCGCCCGGATGTAGGCCGCTGATCACCCTTATGGCGAGAAACACGTCATCGCGCGCTGGCAGTGCTTACCGACGCCGCTAAGTTCCCCGCATGACCGATGTCGTGTCTCTCGCCGCGGAGCTGTTGGCGATCCAGTCGACCACCGGCTCCGAAGCCGCTGTGGTCGACTTCGTATCGCGCTGGCTGGTGGCGCGCGGCTGGAACGTCACCCTTCAGGAAGTCAGCCGCGGACGAGCCAACATCTGGGGCTCGCGCTCGAGCAGCGAAGGCAGGGTCACGTTCTCCACTCACCTGGATACCGTTCCTCCATTCGTTCCGCCAAGACTCGAGGGTACGCGCTTATTCGGTCGCGGCTCGTCGGATGCGAAGGGAATTGCCGCGGCGATGCTCGTCGCCGCCGAACGCCTGGTGACCGACGGACAAAAGCTCGTTGACGTGCTCTTCGTGGTCGGCGAGGAAAAGGGATCTGACGGCGCCCGCGCCGCCAATACTCTACGGGCGCGCAGCCGTTATCTGATCAACGGGGAGCCAACCGAAAGCAAGCTCGCCAGCGGAGCCAAGGGCTCTCTTCGAGCGACGATTCGGACGCGAGGCCGCGAGGCGCACTCGGCGTATCCACACCTGGGCAAGTCCGCTATCGAGCCGCTGCTGGAGCTACTCCCCACGCTTCGAAAGCTTCCACTGCCATCCGACCCCGTACTCGGCGAAACCACCGTCAACATCGGAACCATCAAAGGCGGGACCGAGGCGAACATTATCCCAGCGCACGCCGAGGCCGAGATCATGTTTCGTCTTGTCGGAGATGTGCAGCCGATCAAGAAAATGGTTCTGGACTGGGCCAAGGGGCACGCGGACGTCGAGTTTGGCTCTCACATTCCCGCTCAACGTTTCACGACCGTACCAGGATTCGAGACCGGGCCCGTTGCGTACACGTCGGACATCCCATTGCTCTCGAACTGGGGTGAGCCGCTCCTCTTCGGACCGGGATCGATCCACGTGGCGCACACGCCCGATGAATACATCGATGTAGAAGAGTTGCGGAAAAGCGTGGACACCTACGAATCAATAGCCAGGACACTTCTCGCCCGATGACGAATCCGCCAATCCCAGGTAAGCGTAAAACGAAATGGCCCGTCGCCGTCCTCGGCGCGACCGGCGCAGTCGGACAAAACTTCGTTCGCCTGCTGGTCGATCATCCGTGGTTCGAGCTGGTGGAGGTCGCGGCATCGGAACGTTCTGCAGGCAAGAAGTACATGGAGGCTACTCGCTGGCTCGAGGGACCACCGCCGCCCGCGGCTGTTCAGAACCGGCGCGTGATTGCGTGTGACCCGGGCGTGGTCAGCTCGCCGATCGTCTTCTCCGCGCTCGATGCCGTCGCCGCGGGCGAGGTCGAAATGGCGTTCGCCAAAGCGGGCAAGTTCGTCCTCAGCAACGCCAAGAATTACAGGATGGAGCCCGACGTCCCGCTGGTTATCCCGGAGGTGAACGGCGATCATCTCGCGCTCATCGAGTGTCAGCGCAAGCGCCGCGGCTGGGACGGCGCGATCGTCACGAACGCGAATTGTTCGGCCACTGTCGCCGCCGTCGCGCTGGCGCCGCTCCACCAGAAGTACCGGATCAAGCAACTGTTCCTTTCGACGATGCAGGCGGTCTCCGGGGCGGGGTATCCCGGGGTTCCGTCGCTGGACATCCTCGGCAACGTGATTCCGTACATCGCGGACGAAGAGCCAAAGCTAGAGAGAGAAATGCTCAAGCTGCTTGGGACGTTTGCTGACGGCGAGGTGACGAGCGCGGGGTTCAAGGTTAGCGCGCATACTAACCGCGTTCCGGTGGAGCATGGCCACACCATCTGCATGACCATCGGATTCGAGGAAGCGCCGACTCCCGAGCAGGCGATCGAAACCATGAGGTCATGGCAAGGACTCGCGTCCACAGCTGGCCTCCCGACGAGGCCAAAGCACCCGCTCGTGGTCACCGATGCGCCTGACCGGCCGCAAGCGAAGCGCGATGTCAACGCAGGAAACGGAATGACCGTGACCGTCGGTCGCGTTCGGCGCGACGCCGTACTTGATCTCAGAATGGTCGCGCTGGGTCACAACACCGTTCGTGGCGCGGCGGGGGGATCCGTACTCAACGCGGAGCTGCTGGCGACCACTGGCGACTTCGACTCCGCGTGATCGTCGTCAAGTTCGGCGGGACCTCAGTAGGCGACGCCGAGGCGATCGAGAGAACCGCCGCGATTGTGAAAGGACGGCTCGACCGGCAGCCGGCGGTGGTGGTGTCCGCTCTTGGCGGCGCGACCAACTCGCTGCTCGCGATCGGGGAGCAATCAGCGAAAGGCCATCTGATTGGTGCCCTCCGGGGCGTCGAGACGCTTCGCGACAGACATTTCCAGCAGTGCGAAAAGCTGCTTGGCACTTCGGCGGAAGCATTCGAGGTGGCGGCAGAGATGAGTGCGACGTTTGACGAGCTGGCGAGCCTGGCGGAGGCGCTGTCGGTGCTGGGCCACGCGACACCGCGCAGCTTCGACGCTATCGCCGCCTTCGGCGAGCAGCTGTCGTCGCATCTGGTCGCGGCGTTTTTCAAGCTGCGCGGGATTCCATCCGAGCACATCGACGCGCGCGACGTGTTCGTGACCGACGACAGCTTCATGGCCGCGGAGCCGCAGGTTGATGCGATCGCCGACGCCGCGCGGGATCTGGTGCAGCCGCTGATTCAGGAAGGAAAAGTTCCAGTGATGGGCGGATTCATCGGTCGCACCGCGAAGGGAATCACGACTACCCTTGGCAGGGGCGGGTCCGACTATTCGGCATCACTGTTGGGGGCAGCACTTCACGCAGATGCCATCGAGATCTGGACGGACGTCGATGGGATGCTGACGGCCGACCCCCGAGTCGTGAAAGGATCGCGTCTGATCGAGCAGATTCGTTTTGACGAGGCATCCGAGCTGGCGTCCTTCGGAGCCAAGGTATTGCATCCGAACACGATTGCTCCGGCGGTGCGACTGGGGATTCCGGTGTTCATCTACAATTCCCGGAATCCGACCGGCACCGGAACGCGCATCACATTCGACGCCCCGCGGCGCGCGGTCAGCGCGATCGCCGGCAAGGCGGGGATCACGCTGGTGAAAGTGGGTGCGGCGAAAATGCTGTTCGCCCGCGGCTTCCTCAGGCGTGTCTTCGAGATCTTCGAGAACAACGGAGTCTCGGTGGACGTCGTGGCGACGTCCGAGGTTTCGGTCTCGGTGACGGTTGATGATTCCTCAGGACTGGAATCACTGGTGGTCGACCTCTCCGCTCTCGGCGACGTCTCGGTGGAGCGGGACCGCGCGATCGTCGCTGTGGTTGGCGCCGCGATCAGTGAAGACAGTGCAGCCATGGGACGCGCGATCGGCGCGCTGGACGGAATCAAGGTCCATATGATGTCCCTCAGCGCGACCGGTATTAATCTCACGGTAATCGTCGACGGTGATCAGCTGAATCCGGCAATGGAGAGGCTGCACGACGCTTTTTTCGACCGGGCGAAGGCATGAGCAATCACAGCATTGCCATCATCGGAGATGGCAAGATGGGCCAGGCGATCCGGCAGCTTGCCGTCGAGCGCGGCTGGCGAGTGACTGCCGTCGTTGGCGAGCGCGAAAGTGCGGAGGGTGTTGGAATCAGCAGGCTCTCGCTGGGGCAGCCGGACGTCGCCGTCGAATTCACTCAGCCAGGCGCATCGGTGGCGAACGTGACGGCGTGCCTGCGAGAGAAGGTGCCGGTAGTGGTGGGAACTACGGGCTGGTACGACTCGCTTCCGGAGGTCTCACGCGTGGCCACGGAAAGCGGGACCGGTTTGCTGTGGTCGCCGAACTTCTCGTTGGGTGTGAACGTGCTGGTCGAGCTCGCCCG
>DATBXT010000205.1:0-12805 GCA_036514115.1 Gemmatimonadaceae bacterium | reverse complement strand
AGGGAGATGAGCCGCCGGAGAAACCCTGGCGCAGTGAAGGAAACTGGCCGCAGGCTTTGGCATGGACCGCGTTGTCGGCGGCCGCCGTCGCAACTGCGGAACTCGTCGCGCGGCGGAGCGCGCACCTCGGACTTCGCCAGCTGACCGGTAAGCGGGTACCCGCTGGCCTGTGAAGCATTCGCCCGCGTTCCTTCGGCTGGTCGAGGACGCCAAGGCGCGTATCCGCGAGATAAGTATCGACGAGACCCGCAGGAAACTCGACTCTGGCTCGGCGCGGGTGATCGACGTTCGCGAAGAGAGCGAGTGGGCCGCGGGCCACATCCGTGGCGCTGAGTACATGGGCCGCGGTGTCCTCGAGCGGGACATCGAGGAACGCGTGCCCGACAAGAATGGCGAGCTGATTCTCTACTGCGGCGGCGGGTTCAGATCGGCCTTGTCCGCTGACAACCTTCAGAAGATGGGCTATACGAACGTGGCGTCGATGGCCGGCGGCTGGCGGGAGTGGAAGGAGGCTGGAGGGCCAGTCGAGGGTTAGCGTCGAAGCCGGCAACCGGCGAATTACAAAGTACTTGACAGTATAAAGTAAATCGCCATCTTTGGGCGTGCGTCCAAACCGGAGTGCGCCATGCTGAAGTTCCTGCTCCTTCTCGCCTCATTCGCCAATTGCGCCGGCGGCCTCGTGCTCATCGCCACCTGGGCGACCATGCACGAACGCGTACCCATCATCGTGCTTTTTATCGGGGCCTCGCTGCTCATTCAGGGCGGATACTCGATTCTATATCTACAGGGCGAGCTCGATCGCTGGGGCGGAATCGCGACCGGAGCCATGTTCGCGGGTGAAGGCCTGGCGGCGTGTGTCGGCGCGGCAGGATTGGTTCAGGGAATCATCCACAACATGCAGCACGACGATATGGAGATGGCGCCGGTGCTCGCGGGTTTCTTGATGCTCACCCAGGCGGTACTCGCGCTGATTTATTTGGTGGCGAGTAACAAGCTTCGGCCAGCGAAGATCAACTGACGACGACCTCCGCTGGTAGTCTTCAGTTTGGTTTAGGGTTTTAGCTCCCCATGATCGACAGGCTCCGGCCCTCGGCGCATAAACAGGAACTCATAAAGAAGGGCTGCCGCTAATCCACCCGTGATCGGCGCAAACCAGTAGAGCAGCTGCGCTTCGTAGATTCCCGTCGCCACTGCCGGTCCAAAAGCACGCGCGGGATTGAGCGCCGAGCCGGTCAGCGGTCCGATGGCGAGAATAACGGCGGAGAGAGTGAAGCCAATCGCGAGTCCACCGACTTTGGGACTTCGCTGATCTACCGCTGTGCCGAAAATGACGAACACCAGGAAGAAGGTTCCTATCGCCTCGAGCAGGAACGCCTGGCCGCCGGTGAGATCGAGCGAGACGGAGAGCCCGCCACCGCGAGTCTCAGCGAAAATCCCTGACGGGAAACTCGCCTTCAACGCATAACCAGCGACCACCGCTCCCAGTACCTGCGCAACGATGTAGAGCGCTGCCATCATGGCCTCGATTCGCCGTGTGGCGAGAAATCCGAGTGTGACGGCCGGATTGAAGTGACCTGAGATGCGCATGAGCGCAGTCACCATCACCGCGAGGATGAGGCCGTGCGCCAGCGACGCTGCGACGAGCCCGGCCGCCACATTGCCAGTCAGGCGTGCGGTCATGATGGAGCCGCTGCCCACAAAAACGAGAGCGAACGTGCCGATGAACTCTGATGCGAAGTGCCGCCACGAATCCCGCATTGACCTCTCCCGCCTGAGCGATGTAGGCCGCGGCGCGGGAGATCCCTAGATCACTCGGCGCAGTACCAGCGCGGCGTTGATTCCGCCGAAGCCGAAGGAATTGGTGAGGATGTGCTCGACACGCTCCTTCCGCCCGGTGCCAGGCAGAAAATTAAGATCGCAGGCCTTGTCCGCAACCTGGAGGTTGACCGTCGGCGGCAGCCATTCGCGCTCTATGGCTAAGGCGCAGATTGCGGTTTCGATCGCGCCCGACGCGCCGAGTGCGTGACCGTAGTACCCCTTCGTTCCGCTCATCGGAATGCGATAGGCGCGATCGCCAAGCACTTGCTTGATTGCAAGTGTCTCGGTCGAGTCGTTGAGCGGCGTCGAGCTGCCATGGGTGTTCACATAGTCGACCTCGTCGGGCGAGATCTCGGCATCCTTGAGCGCGAGTCGCATCGAGCGCGCTGCCTGCGACCCGTCGGGCCGCGGTGCTGTCATGTGGTACGCATCGTTCGTCGTCCCATAACCGGCAATCTCGGCGTAGATCTTCGCGCCGCGAGCCTTTGCGCGCTCGTACTCCTCGAGAATCATCACCGCTGCGCCTTCGCCCATCACGAACCCGTCGCGATCCTTGTCGAACGGTCGGGAAGCCTTTTCCGGCTCTTCGTTGCGTGTCGACATCGCCCTGATCAGCGCGAACGCGCCAAACGTGAGCGGCGCGAGCGGAGCCTCGGCGCCGCCCGTGATCATCACATCGGCATAACCGTCGCGGATCTGCCTGAACGCATCGCCGATGGCGATAGTTCCGGACGCGCAGCTCATGGCGTTGGTGGAATTCGGTCCCATCGCACCCAGCTCGATGGCAATGTTGCAGCTGGCACCGCCGCCGAAGACTGCGAGCGCCAAAGTCGCATCGACTGCGCGCAGTCCCTGCTGCAGATACACCGCGAGCTGGCCCTCCGCGTAGCCGACACCGCCAAGCGCCGTTCCCATGTTCGCTCCGACGCGCTCCTTGTCTTCCTTCGACAGGTCGAGATTCGCGTCGTCGAGAGCGAGCTGGGACCCCACGACTGAAAATTGAGCGAACCGGTCCAGTCGCTTCGCGCGCTTCGCCTCCAGATGATCCGTCGGAACGAAATCATTGATCTCTGCGGCGTTGTGGCTGCGGAACTCCGAAGGATCGAAGCGGGTGATCGACCGCACTGCCGACTTCTGCTGTTGCAGACCCGACCAGAAGGCGTCTCGGCTCGTGCCTATCGGCGTGATGGGTCCAATTCCCGTGATGACAACTCTGCGCTTGCTCACTTATGCCTCGTTACTGCGCAATGCGTGATGTTTTCTCTGCCACCGCTGCAAGTCCCGCGAGTGTGCGCGAAGCAATGCCATGGATGAAAATCGGTCCAATCACCCAGGTCGCCGCGAGCTCACCGATTTCGAGACCCGGACCATCCCACACGTGCACGATTCGCACGTGGGTTCCGTTCGGCGCGGGCATAAACGTCCACTCTACTTCCATTCCCTTGGTAATACCCCCGATATGCCTGAATCGGATGGATGCTTTTGTTTCGTCCAGCGACATCTCCGAGAGCCACCACGTCGGCCAGTTGAATCGCAGCGGAAGTCGCAACCGCTTCGGCATCGAAAATGGCCTGTACGCGGACATTTCCACCACGCCACCGCCGTCGGATCGCCGCTCCCGGAATTTCACGTACCGGTAATGAGGAAGATACGTTGGCCACTTCTCGACCCTGGCGGCGAGGCCGAACATCTTTGGTATGGGTGCGCGAACGTATTGTGAATCAACCTCCTCCATTGCGCACCCGATGGGCATCGGGCCCAGCTCGAACGGGCCTGCGAGCTCTCTGCTCATCGTCTCACTGGCGCCCAGCTGGTCGTTACCCGGAATCCAAGCTGGCGACGCGCTCGCGGGCGACACGCCACCGCACGCTCCACTGTATTCGACAGCTCCCCCGGGGTGAAACCCCGCATCACGGAAACGACGCCATCATGGCGGCTAACAGCATGGAATCGCAGGGGAAATGAAAGGATCCAGAGGCCGGCAGCCGCAATCCAGCTACGCCTGAGATCGCTCACGATCACTCGTGTCCGCGCCACCCTGTTCATCTCGCGCAACAATGTCAGCGCGTCCGCCTCGGGAAAGTGATGGAGCACCTGCGAGCACATCACGATGTCGATGCTGGCGTCGGCAAAAGGCAGATGCAAGGCGTCGGCACAGACAGAAAGATTGAGGGATTCGCAGCTGGCGAATGCGAGCTCCAGGGCTGCATCCACGCCGATGGTCGTCAGCTCGATGCCGCGGTCTTGCGCTACCGCTCGGGCGCGTCTCGGAATGTCTCCGAGTCCTGTCCCCACATCGAGAAGCGTCGCCTTGGATGGCAAGCTGTGGAGTGCGGCGCGTATCTCACTGAGCGCTGACCTCAGCCCTCCGAACAGCGAGTTGGCGCGCTTCACATCTGCCAGCGATCGCGTGACTATGGCAGGATCCACATCCGGCAAGTCCAGTATCTCGACGCCGCGGCGCCGCGGCGGTGTCAGCAGGCCCCGCACGCTCAGTGCTCCAGCTGCGCGTAGCCGCCGCGATAATAAAGGAGCGGCGCCCCGCCTTCCGCGCGGGTAGCTTCGACCTCGCCGAGTATGATCGTGTGGTCACCGCCGTCGTAAGTCGCGAAGCGATTGCACTCGAGCACTGCCAGCACATCGTCGAGGATGGCATAGCCACGGCTCGAGCGAGTGACTCCAACCCCGTCGAAGCGATCGATATCCACGATCGCAAACCGACGCGCGACCTGCTCCTGTTTCGCCGAGAGGATGTTCACGACGAATCCTTGCGCCGTGGTTAGTGCCGCGTGTGCGGACGCCAGCTTCTCGATGCAGATGAGAATGAGCGGCGGTTCCAGGCTCACCGAGCAGAACGCGCTCACCGTCATTCCGTTATCGGATCCGTCGGCGGCCGTTGTCGTAACCACCGTCACACCTGACGGGAAACGGCCGAGGATCGCGCGAAACTCGTCTTGGCTTATGCTCAAGTCTTGAATGCCGGCGAGATAAAAAGATTGAAGAGAAAGCGCGGAGTGAGAACGACCTTCGGGGGTATGAAGTCGCCGGCGACGCCGATCAGCAGATCCGCCAGGTCCTTCCGGCGTGAGAGAACCTTCGCCGCGTTGTTCATGAAATATGGATGGGCGATGGACATTCCGACGATGCGCTCGAGTTTCCATTTGCCCCCGAACTCTCGTTTGCGCGCGGCGTCGTAGCCCTTGAGTATACGGCTCTCGTCGCTCACCGGTCGCCGGAGGGCATCGAGAAGGTACGGGGCCAGCAGCTCGCCTCCGCGGAGAGCCGCATAAATGCCTTCGCCGGTAAATGGATCGAAGAAGTCGGCCGCATCCCCGACAACTGCTGCTCCGGGCGCCCAGCCGCGTCGAGAAGTAGTCGCGAATGGTCCGGTCGTCCTCACCGGGGTAATCCGCTTGGCGCCCACGAATCGCGGCGCCAGATGCGGTCGCGAGGCAATCCAGTTCTCGAGGAACGCGGCGCGGTCATCGCCCAGCTGCTTCGCGCGCTCCATCGGAACGACCACGGCGACGTTCATAATGCCGCCGCCTACGTCGACGATTCCGAAGTAGCCATCGTAGTCGACGTGCATCTCGCCCATGTCGGTGACGCCCTGGACCCCGGTATAATGCGCGACCAGCGCTATCCGCCGCGGCCAGACGCGATTCGGCTTCACCAGGCGAAGGCGGCGAGCTACTACGGAGCGGAGCCCGTCCGCTCCGACGACATAACGCCCCCGTCGTGAGAACGGTGCGCCATCGACGCCGATCCCAGTGACGCCGGTCACGCGTCCCGAATCGTCACGCGTCACGTCAGCGACTCGCGCACCTTCCTCCACCCGCGCGCCGGCATTTCGCGCACCGCGCAAAACTATTTCGTCGAGGATTGTGCGGCGGATGGCCAGCCCCTTATCGCGAAATGCGCGGAAGCCGTGATTCGCAGCGAACTCGCCGTCGACGATGAGACCATTGGGTGCGCGCAGGCGCATACCCGCCAGGTGAGCCGGTCCGCTTGCCTCTACGTCTTCGAGGACGCCCATGTCCGACAGGATGCGAGAGGCCTGTGGGCTCAGATACTCAGCGCAGACTTTGTCTCTTGGAAATGTGGCGCGATCCAGCACCAGCACGTCGGCGCCTTCGCGCGCGAGCGCCCATGCGGTGGCGGCGCCGGCGGGACCTCCCCCGACGACAATTACTTCCGCGTCCAGCTCCCGCGTCACTCTATCCAATCGCGCGCGCGACGCGCTGGAACAATCCCATGTATTGCCAGTGGGGACGCGGCAGATGCAGCACCGACGCCGCTCGGGTGAGGTAAGGCAGCACTACGGATCTGGAGTCTGCGGAGAACATGAACCGCGGATGCTCTGACGCAAACTGCTTGAGGCGCCTTACGGTCTTTGCGAAATCCATCTCCTTCGAGAAATAAAAAGTCGGGTCGAGAAGATCGCTCTCCACTGGAACCGAACCTTCGGCGACAGCTATTCGATGGAGCGTGGTGCCGGGATAAATACGCAATCCAACCGTCAGATAGACCGCGTCTCCTCTCAGTAAACGCCAGCGCGCGAACTGCAGCGTCTCCTCCAGGGTATGACGCGTTTCACCCGGGCCGCCGACGAGGAAAATCCACAGCGTCTTGATACCGTGGCTCTCCACACGCTCCGCGACTTCCCGGACTTTCGCGGCGTTGAACCCCTTTTCCAGCTTGTCGAGCACAAAGTCGCTCGCGCTTTCGGCCGTGATCCCGAGCGATCTGAATCCGGCGTGCTTCATTGCGCCGAGGAGCTCCGAGGATGCCGCGGCCGGAGTGAAGTTCGTCGTGTCGAGCTGGACGCGCAGCCCACGCCGCGCGATGGCTTCGCACACCTTGAGTGCGTGACCGGGCGGGGAGTTGAACGTCGAATCGACGAAATCGAAGTGGTGAACGCCCGCTTCGGTCTTCAGCTCCTCGATTTCGTCAGCGACGAGCTCCGGATCCCGGGTGCGGTAACCCCACCCTTCGACGTTGCGGTAGGTGCAGTAAACGCACTTGTATACGCACCCGCGCTTGGTCTGAATCGGGACTGTCGCGCCGTGACGCTGGTATCGCGCCAGATCGATCCACCGGTGAAGACGCGGCGACGGCAGTGAATCGAGATCCGCGTCTTCGCCCGGTGGAGTGAAAGTCACGCGTCCATTTTTTTCGCGCACGACGCCGGGCAGCGCTTCCACAGCCTCCCCCGAAGCGATGGCCGAAATGAGAGCGACGCTGGCGCGCTCACCGTCGCCCGCCACCGCGTAATCGACGCCGAGGTCGCGGAAAAGCGCTTCGGGAGCAACCCCGAAGGCAGCGCCGCCGGCGACTACCTTGGCTGCCGGCGCAGCCTGCCGAAGCGCCTGCAGCACCGTGCGCGCTTCTGGCGTGTAGTGACGGAGGGCGATCGCATCGCTGTTGTCGATATTGCGGATCGAGACGCCAATTATGTCCGGACGAAAAGCGCGCGCGACGTCGCGCGCGCGACTGACCGGATCTCTGGCAAAGCAAAGATCCAGGAACCGTACATTGTGCCCCGCTGCGTCGAGTGCCGAGGCGACACACGCCAGACCGTTCGGGACTACGGGATAGGGCTGGCGCTCGCGATTGGTGCTGACGAGCAGCACGCGGGGACCATCGACTCTTCTGATCTCGAACCTTGACGTCATGACTTACTGGGCGAATCGGATCAATCAGGACAGAACCAAAGACACCAGCGCCCCGATCACCGAACAGATTGTGTTGACTGAATCATTGTCGAACCCCGCGATGCCGCCGACAGGGCGCGTCGTCGTTCCGCAGCTGTGGACGAGACGTTCGGTAGACTCTGCGCATAGGTCGCACCATCGTCGCGACTGGATCGAGCCCCCAAGGACGGAATCTGTAAGAGCACCCGTCATGCCGCCCACTGTAATCACGGTGAAAGGAACTGGCCAGCCGGCGAGCGTCGCCACCACACCAACGAACAGAGCTCCCGCAATCGCGGCGATGCTCCCCGCGAAGGTTACTCCGCCGGAGGTTCCGGCGGGCACCGCCTTTCTCGAGATGATTGATACAGGCTGGCCACCGGCGAGAGTTCCCACCTCGGTAGCCCAGGTATCCGCGCAGGATGCCGCCAACGCTCCCGCACCGATCGCGAACCAGATTCCCGACGGAAAGACTACCTGTCCGAGCGCAGCCGCCGCGTAAACACCGCCATTCGCCAGGACCTGCACTGCGTCGCGCGCACCGCCTTTTTCCACGATCGATGCAGTCAGATCCATTTTACGGCGCTCACCCAGCTTCGATAAGCCGGTGGCCGATGCGAAAAAGGCGAGCAGCAGCAGTCCCCAGCTCCAGCCCGCCGCGATCGACAGCGTTCCAACGATCGCGGCCGCGATGGCTCCGCCAATCGACAGCGTGCGCAGGCGGTGCGCGCTGACGACGAATAGAGAACAGAGTACGGCACCCGTAATCGCGCGTCCCAGCACGTCAGTCAGTGTGATCTACGCTTGTGTTTTCAGACAGTTGGACGCTCCCTGGTTCTTGAAGGCGATTAGGGCTGCGGTTAGCTTGCGCTCTCCGCTTTCCAATCAAATGCCCGGCACCGTCAACGCCATCGTCCCCCTCAGTCTGCTGGAAGCAGTGCGCTCCGTCGACATCCCTGAAGGCGGAGAGGACGAGGTCGAATACGTGCAGGAGCATCGCAATAAGCGACTCGGCCTGAGCGATACAGTTATCGCCCAGATCCGCCGCTACAAGGACGCGCTTAAGCGTAATCAGCAGATCGCGATTCACGAAGCGAGCGGCATCGCTCGTCTCATCGGCCGACGCCCCGACGCCGAGGCGATCTTTACGCGGGCCGGCAACCTCGTCGCCGACAGGATGTACCAGATGATCTCCGGCAGCACGCGGCAGATCATCCACATTTTGCCTGGCTTCCTGGCGCGACCCCTCGCGTTTCGCCAGGTGAAAAAGGCGGGTGAGAAGTATCTGGGCGCCAAGGTCAGACGCGTCGGCGCGTCGATCGTGTTGGGCGTGACGGAATCAGTTACGTACGGCACCGCGCCCAAGGCAACTGGCTGTCTCTACTACGAGTCCGCACTGCGTGAGATGCTCAGACTGCTGGTGAATAGCGGCGGCATGATCGACCACGTGCACTGCAGAGAGCGCGGGGAAGACATTTGTGAGTGGCGAGCCGAGTGGCGCGCCGTCAAAGCCTCGCAGTAGCTGAGAGTGCTGGCCGCCGAGTCGCTTCCAGAGTTTCAGACCGCGCTCGCGCGCGCGGGGCTGGATGGCTGGCTGATCTACGACTTTCACGGACTCAATCCAATCGCGGTCGGCTTGCTGCAGCTGCCGGGAATGACCACGCGCAGATTCTTCGTGTACATCCCGCGCGAAGGATCGCCGGTTGCCGTCACCCACGCGATAGAGCAGGGGCCCTGGACCACATGGCCGGCCGGGTGGCGAAAAGAGAAGTACAGCAGCTGGCGGGCGCTCGAGTCACTGCTCGCGGGATTGGTCAAAGGGAAGCGGGTGGCAATGGAGTATTCACCGGGCGACGCGGTCCCGTACCTGGATCGGGTGCCTGCTGGCGTGATTGAAATGGTAAGGACCGCGGGTGCGACCGTCGTTTCGTCGGCAGATCTCGTGTCCAGCTTCTACGCCGTGTGGAGCGACGAGCAGCGCGCGTCACATGAGCGTGCCGCGCGGGCCGTCTCTACCATCGGGCAGGAAGCGATTCGATTGGCTGGAAGCCGCGCTGATAGTGCGTCTCCGCTCAGCGAGCACGCACTTCAAGGCTGGATCAAGGAAAAATTCGAGGCGGCTGGTCTCGAGGCCGATGATCACGGCCCAATCGTCGCCATCGGTCCAAACGCCGCCAATCCACACTACGAGCCTACCGCCGCAAGCTCGGCCACGATCAAGCGGGGAGACATCCTGCTGGTCGACCTGTGGGCCCGCGAAAAAAACGGGGTCTTCGCCGATCAAACCTGGATGGGTTCGCTGGGAAAGCCGTCCGACCGCGACATGAAGATCTGGCTTGCGGTGAGGGACGCCCGCGACGCCGCCATCTCGCTGCTACGCGAGAGAATCGGCGGCAAGAAGACCGTTGGCGGCGGAGAGGTCGATGACGCCGCTCGAGAGGTGATCAGGAGTCGCGGCTACGGTGATTTCTTTTTTCATCGTACCGGCCACTCCATCGATCCGCGCGATCTGCACGGCTCCGGCCCCCACATCGACAACCTCGAAACCCGCGAAGAGCGTGCGCTGATTCCCGGTGTCGGTTTTTCCATCGAGCCAGGGGTCTATCTCGCCGGCGAGGTCGGGATGCGCAGCGAGGTCAACGGGTTCATCGGCCGTGATGGTCTCCTCATCACTCCGGCAGACTATCAGAAAGAGCTGCTGATCGTTTAGGCTCGATCAGGCTCCAGACGGCGGGATCCTCGAGCCCCAGCCTCCACAACGCAAAGGTTGTTACACCGAGCTGCCTCGCCTCACGGACGAGCGTGGCAAGGAGGGCTTCGTCCGTCACCCAGATTTCCCACCCTTCCGGGGATACCGCGTGCAGTGTCGCCGATGCGTGGTCGCGCAGCAGTGGAATATTCGTCATCGTCGTCAGCCGTCGGGCGTCGTCGTAGCTGATGACTTCAGTTTCTGCGCTCCTGCGCCAGCGATATCCATAGACGGGGAAAGCCGCCACGATCCTGGCGGCGCCGACTTCGGCGACGCGCGTGCCCAGATTTCTGGTGACCCAATCCGGCGATGCAATTGGGCCCGGAGGGGAACCGCTCCAATGCTGGTCGTAGAGAACGGCCATGATGAGATCTGCTGGCTGCAGGAGAAGCGCCGCCGGATACGCCGCAGTGTCTCCTGCCGGTACCGCGATCACCACGGTCTCGACTCCGTGGGCGCGAACCGAGTCCGCAACGGCCGCCGTCACCACGAGGAGCGCGTCCAGATCGTGCGGCGTCATCCCCTCGAAGTCCATTACCACGCCGCGGTAGCGCCCCGAATCCACCACCGCCGCGATGGCACCGGCAGTGAGCGCGGCGACCTGCGGGTCGCTGCCGACCCCACGAATGACCTCCGGGTGAAAACGCCCGGCCAGATAAGTCGTGATGAGCGCTGTCTTCCGGGGTGCTACGGCAGGAAGATCGCCGATCGTGTCGGGATACAGGAGGACCGGACGGAAGCTCGTCGTGTCCATCGCGATCCACCCGCTGATTGTCTGAGCGAGAATCGACGCATGGTGGACTACTGAAGAATCGCTGCGTCGATCCCACGGTGCGGTGAATCCCCAGTAAGCCGGTTGACCGCGTGGTTGCGACGGGAGATGCGCGCACGCAGCGAGCATCGCGAGGCCAACGAGTCTTGTGCGTACGCGACCTGCGCGGCAAACTCCGCCGTCATGAAACATCTCACAAAGTACCTCGTGGCAGCAGCGCTCGCACCGGTGGTGCTCGGAGCGCAATCCATGGCCGATCTCGTTATCACAAACGCGCACATCTACACGGTCGACAATGCGCGTCCAGTGGTTTCCGCGATTGCGGTACGCGGTGGCCGTATCGTGTTTGTGGGATCCGATGCGGAAGCGCGGACGTTGTCCGGTCCCACGACGACGATGATCGATCTGCACGGAGCGACAGTCTTCCCGGGGTTCACTGACGCCCACGCGCACCTGCTTGGACTCGGAACGACGCTCCAGCGGGTGAACCTGGCGGGATCGACTTCGTATGAGGAAGTCATTTCGCGCGTGCAGGCCTGGGCGAAAAGCGTCCGACCCGGACAATGGATACTTGGCAGGGGGTGGGACCAGAATCGCTGGACGAACAAGGAATTTCCCACACAGGATGCGCTCTCTCGCGCGTTTCCGAACAACCCGGTGGTACTCACTCGCATCGATGGACATGCATTGCTCGCCAACACCAGAGCGATCACGCTGGCACGCGTCGGGGCGACCACCGCCGATCCGGTAGGCGGTCGGATCATTCGCACTTCGTCGGGAGCGCCGGCGGGTGTTTTCGTCGACAACGCGCAGAGCCTGATTACTCGCGCAATCCCGGCTGCTACGCGTGCCGACAAGCGCCAGGCGATCCTCGGCGCTATCGCCGAAGCGAATCGTTGGGGCCTGACGGGCGTGCACGACGCAGGCGAAGACGTCGAGACCATCAGCGTCTTCGAGGAGCTGGCGAAAGCGGGGAATTACAATCTCCGCAACTACGTGATGCTCAGCGATCCGGGTGAGCCCGGCTCGGCGGCTTCGCAGCGCAATCCGTACATCCAGCGCGGACCACAGAGCGCGCTCTATGACGGTCATCTATGGATTCGTGCAATCAAGCTGTACGCCGACGGCGCGCTCGGCTCTCGCGGCGCGGCACTGCTTGCGCCCTACACCGATGAACCAGGCAATTCCGGTCTGCTCGTTTCCACTCCGGAGCACATCCGCGCGTGGGCCGATCTCGCCCTACAGCGCGGCTTTCAGGTCAACGTCCATGCAATCGGGGACCGCGGCAACCGCATCGTTCTCGACGCCTTCGAGGCAGCGCTCAGAAGATTTCCAAAGGCGGATCATCGCTTCCGGATCGAGCACGCTCAGGTGCTCAGTGCATCCGACATTCCACGGTTCGCGCAGCTCGGCGTCATACCCTCGATGCAGGCGACCCATCAGACGAGCGACATGCGGTGGGCCGAAGCCCGCGTGGGACCCGAACGAATTCGCGGCGCGTACGCCTGGCGCTCGCTGCTGAATACGGGCGTGATCGTTCCCAACGGAACTGATTTTCCTGTCGAGGAAGTGAATCCGCTTCTCACCTTCCACGCCGCGGTCACGCGCCAGGATCCGACCAACTGGCCCGCGGGTGGCTGGTTTCCCGAGCAGAAGATGACCCGCGAAGAAGCTCTTCAGTCAATGACGATCTGGCCCGCATACGCCGGATTCCAGGAATCGGCGCTCGGATCCCTGACGCCGGGGAAATACGCCGATTTCGTGGTGCTCGAT
>DATBXT010000204.1:0-2673 GCA_036514115.1 Gemmatimonadaceae bacterium | reverse complement strand
AAGCTGCGGAGCAAATGGATGCGCTGATCCGTGACCTGCTGGATTTGAACAGGCTCGACGCGGGTCGATTGGTCGTCGCGGCCACACCCGAGGATCCGGCGTCCCTGCTCACCGATTCTTTGCAAACACTCAAGCCCCTCGTCGCGGAAAAAGGGATTGCTCTCGACATTCAGATCGAAACGGGGCTGCCGCGTGTAATGGCCGACCGGGAACGCATTCAACAAACGCTGTCGAACCTGGTAGGCAACGCGATCAAGTTCTCGCCGAGAGGCTCGAAGATCACCGTGGCCGCACGCGGCGGCGAGGACGGCGTTGAATTCTCGGTCGTAGACAAAGGCGCCGGGATCGCGCCGGATCAGCTACCGCACGTGTTCGATCGGTACTGGCAATCATCGCGGACGGACCGCCAGGGCGCCGGCCTCGGTCTCGCGATCTCGAAAGGGATCGTCGAGGCCCACGGCGGACGCATCTGGATCGAGAGCAGCGCCGGCGAAGGAACGACGGCTTCGTTTACACTGCCGACCGCCTGATCCTAAGCGTTAGCCTGTGACGGCGGCGCTCGCCTCGCGGCCGCGCACATCGCTGATGGCGATTCGAAACAGGACCTGACGGAAGGCGACCGGATCTTTGTCGCTCAAGGCGCCGGGCACAAGCATTTCCATCAAGCCGGCCGCCTTCGTGAACAGCTCCTCGGCGCGGGAGCTGCCGCGAGGCGGGATGAGCCAGAAGCTCCCGTGAATGACGATGCTGCGCCAGTTGAAGGTGTCGCTGATCTCATCGATCTCGAACGCGACCCACTGGTTGTGCTTGAGCGTGGAGAGTTTCTCTCCCTCGGACGTCCGGCCATAGAGCCAGCCGCGCTCGTAGATGTAGTGAATCGGCTGGATGTCGACTCGGTCGTGAAAAGAAAATGCGACGCGTCCAACCTTGTTGCGGAGGAGCATCGCCTCGATTTCCGAACGGTCCATGTCACGGAACGCGACCTGATCGTTTGCGGGGGCGAGCGGCCGCGACACCCCGGTCTTGCGCGGCGTCGATTTCTTTACCGTTGATCTCCTGGCTGCGGCCTTTTTCACGGCATCTCCGGTTCGGCGGACTTAGGCCTCCGCTACTACGAGGGCGTCAGCGTCCGCTTGGGTCATGTCGCTAATCTTGGCGCGTTTCGGATGGAACACCAGCAGGGAGGTCTCTGATTGCCTGGTCAGCTCGTCAGCTACGGTTCCGAAGACGAATCGCTCCATCCCACCGGCGCCACTCGTTGCGAACGCGATAAGGTTCGCACCCACTCGTTCCCCGTAGTCGAGAATCGCGCTGGCGACGTCGTCACTGAGCACGACATCCATCGTCGCGGCTACGCCGAAGTGCGCGAGGTAGCTGGCGGTGCGGGTCAGGTAGATGTTGGCCGCGTCAATTGCGGCGTCCCACCAGGGCAGCCCCGGCTGCATGATCTGCTTCTGCGAATACGTATCCGGCGTCAGCACCCGGAGCAGACTCACGGATGCGTTGATCTCCCTGGCGAGCGTAGCCACCTGGGGAAGGATTTGCTCCGCCAGCGGCGACCCGTCGAGAGGAACCAGGATCCGACTGAATGTTTCGGTAAGAGTCGGCAGGGAGACCGCCGGCTTGACCACCAAAACCGGAACGTTAGTACGACGAATCAGATAGTCTGTGACACTGCCGAGGGCCAATCGTTTGAGTCCGCCCCGCGCGTTGCTCGACATCACGATCAGGTCGACGTGAAATTTCTCGGCATACTCGCGTAGAGTCGCACCGACAGGGCCTTCTTCGAGCGCTGTCATCACTCTGATCTCGCCGAGCACCCGGCACTGAACACCGAGAGCTTCGAGTTTGCGTAAGCGCGCGAGACGCTCCTCGCGCAGGCTCTGCAGAGTTACCGCCAGGAGTGGCGCGGGCGGGGTCGGTTCCGTCAGATGCGGTGTAGAGTCGACCCTGACCAGCCGCAGGTCGGCCTCGAATCGCTGCGCGAGTTTAACGGCGACCGAAATTGCTGATCTCTCCGATTCCGATCCCTCGGTGGGTACCATTATCACTTTCCACATATCCCCTCCCGCTAGTCTGCGACGACTTTGACTGTTGAGAGCTCGACGACGATAAGCCTGTCGATGACCCCGCGAGCGCCCTTCACGCCGCGGATTCGACGGACCGCTTCGTCGCGGACTCGCTGTGAGCTCGCCACGCCTTCGAGCCGTAGCCACCCATGCTCCACCACCAGCTTCAGACCGGGCGTGAGAACACTTGGCGCTGATCGAAGTTGTTTGAGAGCGGCGCGTGCGAGCTCGGCGGGAAACGGATCCTGGTGCGTGGGGGCGATCGTCTCCAACTCCTGCACCAAAGCCGTGACCTCCGGAACCCTGAGTACCGCGCTCTCGATGGTGTGACGATCGCGCGACGTCTCGACGCGGCCGCTCAGAACCATCACGCCGTCGAAGGCTTCGATATGCACATCCAGTGTCTCGGGCATCCCGAGTGCGGCGATTGCTTCCTGGGCCTTGTCGCGGGCCTGGCCGTCGAGATCGGGCTCGGCGGTTTCTGCAATCGCATCTGCCTTGCTGGAAAACAGCGGCCTTCCCTTCACCGGCAGGGAGGCGCGACCGCTGATCTCCGCGGTGCGGATGCGAAAGAGCTGATCGCGAAATGGCACTGGATCGGCGT